>NZ_LFZP01000044.1:0-181968 GCF_002925705.1 Burkholderia anthinoferrum | reverse complement strand
CCCGTGTGAAAGTAGGTAATCGTCAGGCTCCCTAAGCCAGAAACCCCCGCCCGACAAGGCGGGGGTTTTTGCATTTCAGCGATGGAAATGCACGCGGACGGGCAAAGCGTTGCCAAGGTGACCTACCTGAGTGAACTTCCCGTCCGACACATCGATCGCGGCGTCGATTCTCCCAATGGCTGCCATCTCTAGTGATTCAGCCGCATACTGGCCGTATCTCCGATCAAGGTCGCATTTGCCTTGAAGCGCCTCACCGGCAAGCAGTCCAGTGCGGTTGCTTTCCCTCCACCGCACCCGGCACCTCCACTTGGTCTTCGGTCAGATAATCCCCAATCGGTGCGAAATGAACGCGTTATTCAGCGTGTCCACGTAAAATTTGCAAATCCCCATCTCTGCATTCAAGACCATGAACGCCGCCACCCAAGTAGCCCGGGCCGTTTGCCCGCATGATTGTCCGGACACATGCGCAATGCGTGTGACCGTCGAAAATGGCAAGGCGATCAAGGTCACGGGCGATCCCGACCATCCGCCGACGCAGGGCGTGTTGTGTACGAAAGTCAGCCGATACGCGGATCGCGTTCATCATCCCGACCGCCTCACTGTCCCGCTCAAGCGTGTCGGTGCCAAGGGGGAAGGGCGTTTCATGCCAATCAGCTGGAGCGAGGCGTTCGACGAGATTGGGCGTCGACTCGGTGAAATCGCCGCGCGCGCGCCGGAGGCGATCGTGCCATACAGCTATGCGGGAACGATGGGGCTCGTGCAAGGCGAGGGCATCGCCCAGCGCTTCTTTCACAAGCTCGGCGCCTCGCGGCTCGAGCGCACGATCTGCTCGGCAGCCGGCGCAGCGGGGTTGCGATATACGTACGGCGGCAACGTCGGCATGCATCTCGAGTACTTCGAGGAAAGCGAGCTGATTCTGATATGGGGCGCGAATCCGATTGCATCGAGCCTGCACTTCTGGACCCGCGCGCAGGAAGCGAAGCGCCGGGGCGCGCGTCTTGTCGCGATCGATCCGTATCGTTCGCTGACCGC
Source organism: Burkholderia anthinoferrum (assembly GCF_002925705.1). NCBI lineage: Bacteria > Pseudomonadati > Pseudomonadota > Betaproteobacteria > Burkholderiales > Burkholderiaceae > Burkholderia > Burkholderia anthinoferrum. Next base: position 180,936 of record NZ_LFZP01000044.1, on the reverse strand, counting down.
GGAGAAATGCCACCAGCACATCGCATTGAAGCCCGGTACCGACGGCGCGTTTGCGCTCGGCATGATGCATGTGCTGATTACCGAAAACCTGCTCGATCACCGTTACATCGCCGACCATACGCTCGGCTTCGACGCGCTCAAGGCGCGCGCCATGTCCTATCCGCCGGAACGCGTTGCGCAGATCTGCGGCATCGACCCATCGGAACTGATCGATCTTGCGCGTCGCTACGGCGCCACCCGCAAGGCTTCGATCCGCCTCAACTACGGCATGCAGCGCGTTCGCGGCGGCGGCAATGCCGTGCGCGCGATCGCCAGCCTGCCGGCGTTGACCGGGGCATGGCGCGATCGGGCCGGTGGGCTGCTGCTCTCGTCGTCGGAATCCGCACCGGTCAACCAAGCGGCGCTGCTGCGTCCGGATCTGATGCCGGGTTGGCCGCACAAGCTGCCGCGCATCATCAACATGAATGCGATCGGCGACGCGTTGCTGCACCCGGGCGACGCGACATTCGGGCCGAAAGTCGAAGCGGTGATCGTGTACAACTCGAATCCGGTCGCGGTCGCGCCCGATTCGTCGAAGGTCGCCGCAGGCTTCGCACGCGACGATCTGTTCACGGTCGTTCTAGAGCACTTCAAGACAGATACAGCCGATTTCGCTGACATTGTCTTGCCGGCGACCACGCAACTCGAGCATCTGGATGTCCATAAGTCGTACGGCCATACCTACGTGATGGCAAACCTGCCGGCGATTCCGCCGGTGGGCGACGCGCGGCCGAACACGGAGATCTTTCGCGGGATCGCACGCAGCATGGGGCTCGACGAGCCCGCGCTCTATCACAGCGACGAAGAGGTCGCGCGCGCGGCGCTTCGCTGGGACGATCCGGCGCTCGACAGCGACTGGGACACGCTGAAGCAGGCCGGCTGGCTGAAGCTCAAGCTGCTGGACGCGCCGTTCGCGAACGGCGGCTTCCGCACGCCTTCGGGAAAGTGCGAGTTCTACAGCCCGCGGCTCGAGCAGATGGGCAAGGACCCCGTCCCCGACTACCAGCCGCCGTTCGAGTCGGCCGAGGCCGCGCCCGAGCTCGCCGCACGCTATCCGCTGGCGATGATTTCGCCGCCGGCCCGCCACTTCCTGAACAGCACGTTCGTGAACGTCGACAGCCTGCGTTCGACGGAAGGCGAGCCGCATCTCGACATGCACCCGTCCGACGCCCGCGCGCGCGGCATCGCGGAGGGCGACGTCGTCCGGATCTTCAATGACCGCGGCTCGATGCAGGCGCTCGCGCGAATTACCGATCGTGCGCGTGCCGGGCTGGTCGTCGGGTTATCGATATGGTGGAAGAAGCTGTCGCCGGACGGCAGGAACGCGAACGAAGTGACGAGCCAGGCGCTGACCGATCTGGGCAATTCGGCGACGTTTTACGATTGTCTTGTGGAAGTTGAGCGGATTTGATCGAATATTGCCGTATGATCAGACGATATCGATAGGGAAGTTCGAAGTGGACATCTAACCCTGTTGTCTCGGGGCGGGGGAGCCGTTAGGATGCGTTTTAGCACGACCATTCGAAAATCTGTGAGGAGACGCGCGGTATGGACAAAATTTGGCTGAAATCGTACCCACCCGGCGTTCCAGCCGAAATTGACTCCTCGCCTTATCCGTCTGTCCCTGACCTGCTCGACGAGAGCTTCCGTCAGTATCGGGACCGTACCGCGTTCGTCTGCATGGGCAAGGGCATCACGTACGGCGAACTCGACACGCTGTCGCGCGAGTTCGGTGCGTGGCTGCAATCCCGCGGTCTGGCACGCGGGGCGCGCGTCGCGATCATGATGCCGAACGTGCTGCAATACCCGGTGACGATCGCCGCGGTATTGCGCGCCGGCTATACCGTGGTCAACGTCAATCCGCTCTATACGCCGCGCGAGCTCGAGCATCAACTGAAGGACAGTGGTGCCGAGGCGATCGTCATCCTGGAGAATTTCGCGTCGACGCTGCAGGCCGTCATCGCCAATACGGCCGTCAAGCACGTGGTCGTCGCATCGATGGGCGACCTGCTGGGCATCAAGGGATGGCTCGTCAATTACGTCGTGCGCAACGTGAAGAAGATGGTGCCGGCGTGGCAACTGCCGTCGTTCACGCGCTTCAAGGCCGCGCTGTCCGAAGGCGCGCGGCAGACGTTCAAGCCGCAGAAAATCGGCCCCGACGACGTCGCGTTCCTGCAGTACACGGGTGGTACGACCGGCGTCGCGAAGGGGGCGACGCTGCTGCACCGGAACATCGTGTCGAACGTGCTGCAGGCGGGCGCCTGGCACCATCCGGCTCATGAGAAATTCCCGGACGTGAAACAGTTCGTGACGGTCGTCGCACTGCCGTTGTATCACGTGTTCGCGCTGACCGTCTGCGGTTTCCTGACGATGCGCACGGGCGGCATGGGCATCCTGATCCCGAACCCGCGCGACATCGCCGGCATGATCAAGGAGCTGAAGGGCTACCAGATCTCGACGATTCCGGCCGTCAACACGCTGTACAACGCGCTGCTGAACCATCCCGAATTCGGTCAGCTCGACCTGTCGAAGCTCGTGATCGCCAACGGTGGCGGCATGGCGATCCAGGAAGGCGTGGCGAAGCGCTGGTACGAAAAGACCGGCACCGCGATCATCGAAGGATACGGGTTGTCCGAAACGTCGCCGGTGGCCACCTGCAACCCCGTGACGGCGACCGAATACAGCGGCACGATTGGTCTGCCGCTGCCGTCGACCGAAGTCGCGATCCGCGACGATGCCGGCAACGACGTCCCGCTCGGCGAACCCGGCGAGATCTGCATCCGCGGGCCGCAGGTGATGGCCGGCTACTGGAACCGACCGGACGAGACCGCGAAGGTCATGTTCGCGGACGGCTTCTTCAAGACGGGCGATGTCGGCGTGATGGATGCGCGCGGCTACGTGAAGATCGTCGATCGCAAGAAAGACATGATTCTCGTATCCGGCTTCAACGTGTATCCGAATGAAGTCGAGGACGTGGTGGCGTCGCATCCGGGCGTATTCGAGGTGGCGGCGGTCGGCGTGCCGGACGAGCATTCCGGCGAAGCCGTGAAGCTGTTCGTCGTGAAAAAGGATCCGGCGCTGACCGACAAGGACATCCTCGCCTATTGCAAGGAGCGGCTCACCGGGTACAAGCGGCCGAAGCTGGTCGAGTTCCGCACGGAGCTGCCGAAGACGAACGTCGGCAAGATCCTGCGGCGCGAACTGCGCGACGGACGCGCGTAACGCGCGCAACGATGCGATCGAACGACAAAGCCCGGCACTTGCCGGGTTTTTTGTCTGTGGGGCGGGCTGGATGACGGAAGCGCGCGTTACGTGCGGGAGACCGCGGCAAGCCTCGCGTTTCGGCCTGACGGTCGGGGGGAGGGGACGGCGCGCCGTGACGTACGTCTACCGTCGACCCGCTCGACCCACTGCCGCCGCCCCGCCACCCGCTGGCCTACCCGCCGCCCCGGAAAAGAAAAAGGCGCCCGAAGGCGCCTTCAATATGCCGCGGCTTGTCAGACAAGCTGATTAGAACTTGTGACGGATACCGACGCGTGCCGCGACCTGGTTGCTGGTGCTCGACCCGGCCAGACCGTTGATCGCTGCCGTTGCCTTCAGGACGTTGCCGTTCGAATCGAGCACGTTGCCCGATGCGTGCTGGTACACGCCGATCACGTAGACGTCGGTGCGCTTCGACAGGAAGTAGTCGACGCCCAGCGAGCCCTGGTGGTACTTGGCCGCCGAGTTGCCGTCGATCTTGCTGCCTTGCGTGTAGTCGTACGCCGCGCCGAGGATCAACGCCGGGGTCAACTGGTACTTGAAGTTGATTTCGCCATTGTTGAACGTCGCGGTCTGGTTCACGAACGGGCCTGCCGAGAAGCCCTTGAACTTCGTGTTCGAGTACGTCGCACCGATCGTCGCCGCGCCGAACGTGTAGGCACCGCCCGCGCCGATGACCTGGTACGTGTTCGCGTTGTTCGCGTACGCGCCGTAGATCGGCGACGAGACCGACGAAGACGTCGAGCCGTTGTTGAACATGCCGCCGAACTGGTTCGGCGTACGTGCGTTCAAGTAACCGACGCCCAACACCAACGGGCCGTTGGTGTAGCCGGCGCCGAGCGACCAGACCTGGTTCTTCGAGAACTGGCCCGCCTGACCGCCAAAGCTGTACAGGCCGCCGAACGTGAGGCCGCCGTAGTTCGCGCTCGTGAACTTGACCGCGTTGTTCACGCGATACGCGTTGTTGAAGTTGTCGAGGTCGCCCGGGTGAGCGGCGATGTAGCCGCCCCACTGGTCGCCTGCCTCGAGCGGGCCGACGAAGTCGACGACGGAGTCGTACTGACGACCCAGCGTGACCGTACCGTACGGGCTCGACAGGCCGACGTAAGCCTGACGACCGAACATCAGGCCGCCCTGACCGAGCCTGCCGCTGTTCACGTCGAAACCGTTTTCGAGGGTGAAGATCGCCTTCAGGCCGCCACCGAGATCTTCGGTGCCGCGCAGGCCGAAGCGGCTGCCTTGCATCACGCCGCTGGCGAGGCCGTACAGGTGCTTGCCGCCTGCGTTGTTGTTGAAGAGGAAGCCTTCATCGATGATGCCGTAAAGCGTCACGCTGCTTTGCGCATGGGCAGCGCCAGCGAACGCGCCCAGCGCGACGAGCGCGAGAAGCGACTTTTTCATTAGCGGATCTCCAAGAATCACTGAATTTTTTTGACGGGGCGGATAGTTATGTTCTGTCGACGAGCCCCATCAACTTCGCAAGAAGTCGGACGTAATGTAGCAAAGCCGATTTTTGCCACAAAGCGAAATGCTGCTGCTCAAGGTCGCCATGTTTCCTTTATGCAACAATGGTTAAAATCACGGGTTAACCGCAATTTCCGCTGAATAATCAAGTCGGTTACGCAGCGGACTCGTGCCTTTGCCGCGCGCAGCGGCACCTGCAGCCAGGAGAACAGGATGGTGTTGGATGAACTGATCAGCGAATTCGATCGTGGCCTGCGATCGCTGACCGGCATTAGCCGGATGAGCCGGCCGGTGCCCGTGCCGGCCGATGCGCCGGACGTCGAACTGACGCTCGCCGAGCGCACGCACGCGGCCGGACTGATGCGTGTGAACCACGTCGGCGAGGTCTGCGCGCAGGCGCTCTACCAGGCGCAGAAGCTCACCGCGCGCACGGCGTCGGCGAAGGCGATGTTCGAGGAGGCCGCGCGCGAGGAGGAGGATCACCTCGCGTGGACCGCGCACCGGCTGAAGGAACTCGACTCGCGGCCGAGCCTGCTGAACCCGCTGTGGTATGCCGGCGCGCTCGCGATCGGCGTGGCGGCCGGCACCCTCGGCGACAAGGTCAGCCTCGGCTTCATGGCCGAGACGGAGCGGCAGGTCGAGAGCCATCTCGAAGGTCACATGTCGGAGTTGCCGGCCACCGACGCCGCGTCGCGCGCCATCGTCGACCAGATGCGGATCGACGAAGTGAAGCACGGGAAGGCCGCGACCGACGCCGGCGGGATCGAGCTGCCGCTGCCCGCGCGGATGCTGATGCGTGCCGCGTCGAAAGTCATGACGAGCACCGCGTACTATCTCTGAGATTTGCGCCGGGGCGGCGTGGGACGTCGCCCCGGTTCGCCGCCTCCGGTATCGCCCGCCTACTCCTCGTTTTCCCGCCCCCGAAAGCCCCGTCCGCACGCCCGTCTGGCCCGTCTTTCTCACGTATCACCTTCACAAGTTGCACTAGCTCATTCATTTATAACGGTTTTTGGTATGAGGGGTCGCATGAGCTTGTGCGCGTAAGTCCTTGTTCTAACTAACAAAATTCGTCAAAAAAGCGGGCCGCTCCCTTGACCGTGCCACACCCTTCCACTAAAGTGGGAGACAGTGTGAGAAAGTGTATTTTTGTGTGATTTAGCAGGCTGTTCCGGCTAAATTCTCAGCATTGAGCGGGTGCTTCGGTGCCCTGAACGGGAGAGCGGAAAGTGTTCCAAGGGGCGTCGGCGCTGACGCTCGATGCGAAAGGGCGGATGTCGGTGCCGGCTCGCTATCGCGAAGCGCTGCAAGGACAGGCAGAAGGACGGGTGACTGTGACCAAGCACCCGGACGGCTGCCTGTTGCTGTTTCCGCGCCCCGAATGGGAAGTGTTCCGCGCCAAGATCGCCGCGCTGCCGATGGACGCGCACTGGTGGCGGCGAATTTTTCTCGGCAATGCGATGGATGTCGATCTCGACAGCGCGGGCCGGATTCTCGTATCGCCCGAGCTGCGCATGGCAGCCGGACTGGAAAAGGAAGTCATGTTGTTGGGAATGGGTAGTCACTTCGAGCTGTGGGATTCGCAGACCTACAACGCGAAGGAGCAGGCAGCGATGGCGCAGGGCATGCCCGACGCGCTGAAGAATTTCACGTTCTGATTGCGGTGACGGAGACGCCCGCGATGGGAAATGAATTGCGGCATCGGACGGTGCTGTTGGATGAGGCGGTCGAGTCGCTCGTGACGCGGCCGGACGGCGTGTATGTCGACGGCACGTTCGGGCGCGGCGGTCACAGCCGCGCGGTGCTCGCGCGGCTGGCGGCGGCCGGGCGGCTGATCGCGTTCGACAAGGATCCGAGGGCGATCGAGACGGCGCAGGGCATCGAGGATGCGCGCTTCTCGATCGTGCATGACAGCTTTGCATCGATGCGCGACGCGCTTGCGGCGCGCGGCGTCGAGAAGGTGTCGGGGGTGTTGCTGGACCTGGGCGTGTCCTCGCCGCAGGTGGACGATCCGGCGCGCGGCTTCAGTTTCCGCGCCGATGGTCCGCTGGACATGCGAATGGATCCGACGCGTGGCGAGTCGGCGGCCGAATGGCTCGCGCGGGCTTCGGTGCAGGAATTGACGGAGGTGATACGGGATTATGGGGAAGAACGGTTTGCTTTTCAGATTGCAAAGGCGCTTGTTGCTCGCCGGGCAGAGTCCGACCGTCTTGGGCCTCTCGACACCACGGGCGAGCTTGCCCAAATCGTGGGTCACGTCGTCAAAACCCGTGAGAAGGGCAAGGATCCGGCAACCCGCACCTTTCAGGCTATACGGATTCACGTCAATCAAGAGCTTGCGGACCTGCAAGTCGTACTAGACGCGGCACTGTCGTTGCTGGAGCAAGGGGGGCGGCTGGTGGTCATCAGCTTTCATTCACTCGAGGACCGGATCGTCAAGCGATTCATGCAGGCGCACGCGAGTGCGCCTGCGGTCGATCGTCGCCTGCCGATCCGTGCCGTCGATCTCCCGAGCCCGCCGCTCAAGATCATCAGCCGCCAGTTTCCGAGCGACGCGGAAGTCGCCGCGAATCCGCGCGCCCGCTCGGCCGTGATGCGCATCGCGGAGCGCGTCACACCATGAGCCGCCTCAATATCTTCCTGCTGATCATCGTGATGGGTTGCGCGCTGTCGGTCGTCAACTCGACGAACCAGCAACGCCAGATCTTCATCCAGCTGCAGCGCGCGCAGTCGCAGGAGCGTCAGCTCCAGCAGGACTACGCGCAGCTTCAATATCAGCAGAGCGCGCTGTCGAAGACGTCGCGCATCGAGCAGCTCGCGAACGATTCGCTGAAGATGCAGGCGATCTCGACGGGCCGCACGCAATACCTGACGCTGCCGCCGGGCGCCGCGAAGGCGATCGACGCGCCGATCCCGGCGTCGGCCGACACGGCCGGCAAGGGCAAGGGAGGCGCGCGATGAAGCCGTCCCCGAAGCGCCAGAACGTGAAGTTCTCGTCGAGCCCGGTGCTGGGCGTGCATCTGCCGATGTGGCGCTCGAAGCTCGTCGTGTTCCTGCTGTTCATGGCGTTCGTCGCGCTGGCCGCGCGGGCGTTCTGGATCCAGGGGCCCGGCAACGCGTTCTATCAGAAGCAGGGCGAAAGCCGCTACCAGCGCACGATCGAACTGCCCGCGACGCGCGGCAAGATCCTCGACCGCAACGGGCTCGTGCTCGCGACGAGCCTGCCCGTGCGCGCGATCTGGGCGATTCCCGACGCGGTGCCGGACGATCTCGACGCCGACAAGATCAACCAGCTCGGCAAGCTCCTCGGCATGACGCCGAAGGAACTGCGCGTGAAGCTGTCGGAAGACAAGGGCTTCGTCTACGTGAAGCGCCAGGTGCCGATCGACGTCGCGGACAAGGTCGCCGCGCTCGACATTCCCGGCATCTATCAGCGCAACGAATACAAGCGCTTCTACCCGGAAGGCGAGATCACCGCTCACCTGATCGGGTTCACGAACGTCGAGGACGAAGGGCAGGAAGGCGTCGAGCTGGGCGACCAGAAGATGCTGTCCGGCACGTCGGGCATGCGTCGCGTGATCAAGGACCGGATGGGGCACATCGTCGAGGATGTCGCCGAGCAGATCCCGCCGCACAACGGCACCGACGTCGACCTGTCGATCGACAGCAAGATCCAGTACATCGCGTACGCGAACCTGAAGGCCGCCGTCGAGAAGTTCAAGGCGAAGGCCGGCGCGGCGATGGTCGTCGACGTGCGTACCGGCGAAGTGCTCGCGCTCGTCAACTATCCGACGTACAACCCGAACGACCGCTCGCGCATGACCGGCGAGCAGTTGCGCAACCGGATCATGACCGACGTGTTCGAGCCAGGCTCGATCATGAAGCCGTTTACGGTATCGCTCGCGCTCGACTTGCACCGCGTGACGCCGAACACGCTCGTCGAGACGGGCAACGGGCATTTCGTGCTCGACGGCGCGCCGATTACCGATGACGCCGGCTTCGGCACGCTGACGGTCGGCGGCGTGATCCAGAAGTCGAGCAACATCGGCGCGACGAAGATCGCGATGACGATGCGGCCCGAGGAAATGTGGAACATGTATACGAGCATCGGCCTCGGCCAGGCGCCGAAGGTCGGCTTCCCGGGCGCGGTGGCCGGCCGCCTGCGGCCGTGGAAGAGCTGGCGCCGCATCGAGCAGGCGACGATGTCGTACGGCTACGGCCTGTCGGTGTCGCTGTTCCAGCTCGCGCGGGCGTATACGGCGATCGCGCACGACGGCGAGCTGATGCCCGTGACCATTTTCAAGACCGACCCCAATCAGCCGATCGCGGGCACGCAGGTGTTCAACCCGACCACCGCGCGCGAAGTACGCGCGATGCTCGAGACGGTCGTCGCGCCGGGCGGCACGTCGCCGGATGCGGCCGTGCCGGGCTATCGCGTCGGCGGCAAGAGCGGCACCGCGTACAAGCACGAAGGCCACGGCTACACGCGCAAGTACCGCGCGTCGTTCGTCGGGATGGCGCCGATGCCGAACCCGCGCGTCGTGATCGCGGTGTCGGTCGACGAGCCGACGGCCGGCAGCCACTTCGGTGGCCAGGTGTCGGGCCCCGTATTCTCGGCGATCGCCGGCGACACGATGCGCGCGTTGAACGTCCCGCCGAACATGCCGATCAAGCAGCTCGTCGTGTCCGGCGATTCGCCGGATTCCGCCGCCGCAAAAGGCCCGCAAAAGCTGGCTACGGGGGGCGGCGCGAAGCATATGATCGTATCCAGCACGACCCGTAATTCACCAGGAGTTGTTCGATGAGCGCCGCCCGCAGTTCCCATCCGGCGCATCAGCAGATCGCAGCCGCGCTCGCGTGGCTGCGTCAGCATGTGGCCCCCGCGGCGCAACTGCATGCCGACACGCGCAGCCTCGAGGCTGGCGACGTGTTCGTCGCGTATGCGGTCGACGGGGCAGATAACCGCGCTTTCATGGCCGACGCCGTCGCACGCGGCGCGGCCGCCGTGCTGTATCAGCCGGAAGGGCTGGTCGACGCGCCGGCCGTACCCGTCGCGCTCGCGGTGCCGGCGCTCGATCAACTCGCCGGCGAGATCGCCAGCGGCTGGTACGGCGATCCGAGCGACAGCCTGCTCGCGATCGGTGTCACGGGCACGAACGGCAAGACGTCGTGCACGCAATGGATCGCCACCGCACTGACGGCGCTGCGCGAGCCGTGCGCGGTGATCGGCACGCTCGGCACCGGGATGCCCGGCCAGCTCGTGCCGACGGGCTTCACGACGCCCGACGCGCCGCAGCTGCAGCGCAGCCTCGCGCAATTGCGCGACGCGGGCGCGCAGGCCGTGGCGATGGAAGTATCGTCGCACGCGCTGCACCAGGGGCGCGTGAACGGAACGGCGTTCGACATCGCGGTGTTTACGAACCTCACGCAGGATCACCTCGACTATCACGGCACGTTCGACGCGTACGAGGCCGCGAAGGCGAAGCTGTTCGCATGGCGCGGCCTGCGCGCGGCGGTGATCAACCGCGACGACGCGGCAGGCCGCCGCCTGCTCGAGAAACTGGCCGGCCGCGTGCGCACGATCGCGTACGGAATCGGCGACGCACCGGCGCCCGACGCCGATCGCGCGCTGGTCGCGCTCGACGTGCGCGCCACCGCGACGGGTACCGCATTCCGCCTGCGTTCGTCGTGGGGCGACGCGGACGTCGAGGTCGGCACGCTCGGCACGTTCAACGTCAGCAACCTGCTTGCCGTGCTCGGTTCGCTGCTCGCGGCCGACGTGCCGTTCGACGCGGCACTCGCCGAGATCGAGCGGCTCGAGTCGGTCAACGGCCGGATGCAGCGGCTTGGCGGCCGGCTGCAGAACGACGAACCGCTCGTCGTGATCGACTACGCACACACGCCCGATGCGCTCGAAAAGACGCTCGATGCGCTGCGCCCGATCGCCGCGGCGCGCGGTGGCCGGCTGATCTGCATGTTCGGCTGCGGCGGCGATCGCGATGCGACGAAGCGCCCGCTGATGGGCGCGATCGTGGAGCGGCTTGCCGACGAAGCAGTCGTCACGAGCGACAACCCGCGCAGCGAAGATCCGCAGCGCATCATCGATCAGGTCGTCGCGGGCATGACCGCACCCGATCGCGCACGCCGTATCGAGGATCGCGCGAGCGCGATCCTGCAGGCCGTGCGCGGTGCCGCACGCGAGGACGTCGTCGTGCTGGCCGGCAAGGGCCACGAGGCCACGCAGGAAATCATGGGCAAGAAACGCGCATTCTCCGACCAGGACCACGCACGGCTCGCGCTCGCGGCGCGCGCGACGCACGGCAAGGGAGGCGCCGAATGACGATGCTCAGTCTCGGCGAAGCCGCCCGCCTGATTCCCGGCGCCACCGTCCACGGCGACGCGGGCGTCACGTTCGATCGCGTGTCGACCGACAGCCGCACGGTCGGCCCGGGCGACCTGTTCGTCGCGCTGAAGGGCGAGCGCTTCGACGCGCACGACTTTCTCGGCGACGTCGCCGCGCGCGGAGCGGCCGCGGCACTCGTCGCGCACGCGTCGGCGGGCATCGCGATGCCGATGATCGAAGGCGGCGAAACGCGTGCCGCGCTCGGCGCGCTCGCGCACGGCTGGCGGATGCGGTTCCCGCTGCCGCTCGTCGCGGTGACGGGCAGCAACGGCAAGACGACCGTCAAGGAAATGATCGCGTCGATCCTCGCGGCGGCGGTAGGCGCCGACGCGCGGCTCGCGACGGCCGGCAACCTGAACAACGATGTCGGCCTGCCGCTGACGCTGCTGCGCCTGTCGGCCGCGCATCGTCTCGCGGTGATCGAGATCGGCATGAACCACCCGGGCGAAACCGAAGTCCTCGCGCGTCTTACCGCGCCGACGGTCGCGCTCGTCAACAACGCGCAGCGCGAGCACCAGGAATTCATGGCGACGGTCGAAGCCGTCGCGCTCGAACACGCAGCCGTGATCCATGCGCTGCCGCCGGACGGCGTCGCGGTGTTCCCGGCCGACGACGCGTACGCAAGCATCTGGCGCGTCGCGGCGACCGGCAACCGGATCCTCGATTTCGCGCTGCACGACGCCGAACGGCAGAACGACGCGCAGGTCGTCGGTCGCCTGCACGGCGGCGAACTCGCGATCGACACGCCGGCGGGTGCCGTCACGGTGCGGCTGCGCGCGCTCGGCGAACACAACGCGCGCAACGCACTCGCCGCGACGGCCGCGGCGCTCGGCGCCGGCGTCGCGCTGTCGGCGATCCGGCAGGGGCTCGAATCGTTCGAACCGGTCAAGGGCCGGCTGCAGGTGAAGCAGGCGAGCGTCGGCAGCCTCGCCGGCTCGACGGTCGTCGACGATACGTACAACGCGAACCCGGATTCGATGCGCGCCGCGATCGACGTGCTCGCCGCGCATCCGGCGCCGCGCGTGCTGGTGATCGGCGACATGGGCGAGGTCGGCGACGAAGGGCCGGCCTTCCACCGCGAGATCGGCGCGTACGCGCGCGAACGCGGGATCGACGCGCTGTTCGCGCTCGGCGACGCATCGCGCGACGCGTGCACGGCCTACGGCGACACCGCACGCCATTTCGGCGACGTCGGCGCGCTCGTGTCGGCGCTGCTCGCGGCCGGTTACGGCGCGCAGGCGACGGTGCTCGTGAAGGGCTCGCGGTACATGAAGATGGAGCGCGTGGTCGACGCGCTGACGAACCAACCCGCGGCGGGCACGGTGCCCGCCGCACACTGAGTAGAAGGAAGGAAGCATGCTGCTGGCGCTGGCGCAATGGCTGCAAGGAGACGCAAGCTTTTTGCGCTTGTTCACGTACCTCACGTTCCGTGCGGTGATGGCCACCATCACCGCGCTCGGGATCGGGCTCGTGTGCGGACCGTGGGTGATCCGCAAGCTGACGCAAATGAAGGTCGGGCAGGCCGTGCGCAAGGACGGCCCGCAGACCCACCTCGTCAAGTCCGGCACGCCGACGATGGGCGGCGTGCTGATCCTGATCGGCATCGCGGTCGCGACGCTGCTGTGGGGCGACCTGACGAACCGTTTCATCTGGATCGTGATGCTCGTCACGTTCGGTTTCGGCGTGATCGGCTGGGTCGACGATTACCGCAAGGTCGTCCACAAGGACCCGCGCGGGATGTCGTCGCGCGAGAAGTATTTCTGGCAGTCGGTGATCGGACTGTTCGCGGCCGTCTATCTCGCGTTCAGCGTGTCCGAGGCGAACAACGTGCGCGTGTTCGACCTGTTCATGGCGTGGGTGAGGAGCGGCCTGTCGATGGGGCTGCCGGCGCGCGCCGACCTGATGCTGCCGTTCCTGAAGTCGATCAGCTACCCGCTCGGCGTGTGGGGCTTCATCGTGCTGACCTACTTCGTGATCGTCGGCGCGAGCAACGCGGTGAACCTGACCGACGGCCTCGACGGCCTCGTGATCATGCCGGTCGTGCTGGTCGGCGCGTCGCTGGGTGTGTTCGCGTACGTGATGGGCAGCGCGGTCTATTCAAAATACCTGCTGTTTCCGCACATCCCCGGCGCGGGCGAACTGCTGATCTTCTGTTCCGCGATGGGCGGAGCCGGGCTCGCGTTCCTCTGGTACAACACGCACCCCGCGCAGGTGTTCATGGGCGACGTCGGCGCGCTGGCGCTGGGCGGCGCGCTCGGCACGGTCGCGGTGATCGTGCGCCAGGAAATCGTGCTGTTCATCATGGGCGGCATCTTCGTCGCGGAAACGCTGTCGGTGATGCTGCAGGTGTCGTGGTTCAAGTACACGAAGAAGCGTTATGGCGAAGGCCGGCGCCTGCTGAAGATGGCGCCGCTGCATCACCATTTCGAATTGTCCGGCTGGAAGGAAACGCAGGTGGTCGTGCGTTTCTGGATCATCACGCTGATGCTGTGCCTGTTCGGTCTGACCACCCTCAAGCTGCGGTAAAGGAAAGGTAACAAGGATGTCTGGCGAGATGTTTGGAGATCGGCAACGGCCGATGGTGCTCGTACTGGGGCTCGGGGAATCGGGTCTTGCGATCGCGCGATGGTGCGCGAGGCACGGGTGCCGGCTGCGTATTGCCGATACCCGCGAGGCGCCGCCGAACCTTGCCGCGCTGCAGGCCGAAGGCATCGACGCGGAATTCGTCGGCGGGGCGTTCACGCCCGCGCTGCTCGACGGCGGCGTCGAGATCGTCGGGCTGAGCCCCGGGCTGTCGCCGCTGGAGCCGGCGCTCGCGGCGCTGGTCGCGGCCGCGAACGAGCGCGGCATCGCGGTATGGGGCGAGCTGGAATTCTTCGCGCAGGCGCTGCGCGCGCTCGGCACGAGCGGCTACCAGCCGAAGGTGCTCGCGATTACCGGCACCAACGGCAAGACCACGACGACGAGCCTCACGGGCCTGCTGTGCCAGCGCTCGGGCAAGAAGGTCGCCGTCGCGGGCAACATCAGCCCGGCGATGCTCGACCGGCTCGCGAGCGCGATCGACGAAACCGCGTTGCCGGACGTCTGGGTGCTCGAACTGTCGAGCTTCCAGCTCGAGACCGCACGCACGTTCGCGCCCGATGCGGCCGCGATCCTCAACATCACGCAGGACCACCTCGACTGGCACGGCAGCTTCGACGCGTACGCGCAGGCAAAGGGCCGGATCTTCGGCGCGACGACGACGCGCGTGCTGAACCGCGACGACGCGGCCGTGATGAAGTTCGCGCCGGCAGCCGGCGCGGCCGACGCGCCGCGCACGGTCACGTTCGGCCTGAACGAGCCGACGCAGGACGGCGACTACGGGCTGTCGCGCGACAACGGCATCGCGTGGCTGGTGGAGGCCGTCGATCGCGACGCGCCGGATGAGGCGACGACCCGCCGGCGCAAGCGCGACGCCGCGCACACGCCCGACATCGCGCAGAAGCGCCTGATGCCGGTCGACGCGCTGCGCATCCGCGGGCTGCACAACGCGGCGAACGCGCTGGCCGCGTTTGCGCTCGCTCGCGCGATCGATCTGCCGGCCGCGCCGCTGCTGCACGCGCTGCGCGAATACCGCGGCGAAGCGCATCGCGTCGAAGTGATCGCGACGATCGACGACGTCGACTACGTCGACGACAGCAAGGGGACGAACGTCGGCGCGACGGTGGCCGCGCTCGACGGGCTCGCGCAGAAGACCGTGCTGATCGCGGGCGGCGACGGCAAGGGGCAGGATTTCGCGCCGCTCGTCGCGCCGGTCGCGCGCTGGTGCCGCGCGGTGATGCTGATCGGCCGCGACGCGCCGGCGCTGCGCGACACGCTCGCCGAAACGGGCGTGCCGCTCGCCGACCACGCGACGCTCGAAGGCGCCGTGCACGCGGCGGCCGAGCTGGCCGAGCCTGGCGATGCGGTGCTGCTGTCGCCCGCGTGCGCGAGCCTCGACATGTTCAGGAACTACGCCCATCGTGCGGAAGTGTTCCGCGCGGCGGTCGACGCCATCGCCATCGACAAAGGAGCGACGCCATGAGCTGGTCCGATCGCCTCGTCTCCCGTTTCAACGACCGACGCGACACCGGCGGCAACGCCGCGGGCGGCCGCGTCGCATCGGCCACGCGCGCCGCGACGGGCGGCCTCGCCAGCGTCGTCAACGGCGTGCGTCCGACCCGTTCGCGGATGCTCGATTTCGACTATTCGCTGCTGTGGGTCGCGATCGCGCTGCTCGGGCTCGGCGTCGTGATGGTGTATTCGGCGTCGATCGCGATGCCCGATTCGCCAAAATACGCGTCGTATCACGATTACGCGTTCCTGATGCGCCACTGCGTGTCGCTCGGCGTCGCGTTCGGCGCGGCGGTGATCGCGTTCCGCGTGCCGGTGTCGACCTGGGATAAATACGCGCCGCATCTTTTCCTGATCGCGCTCGTCGGCCTCGTGATCGTGCTGATTCCGCACGTCGGCAAGGGCGTGAACGGTGCGCGCCGCTGGATTCCGCTCGGCATCACGAACATGCAGCCATCGGAAATCATGAAGCTCGCGGTGACGATTTACGCGGCGAACTACACGGTGCGCAAGCAGGAATACATGCAGAGTTTCGCGAAGGGCTTCCTGCCGATGGCCTTCGCGGTCGGTCTCGTCGGCGCGCTGCTGCTGCTCGAGCCCGACATGGGCGCGTTCATGGTGGTCGCCGCGATCGCGATGGGCGTGCTGTTCCTCGGCGGCGTGAACGGCAAGCTGTTCGGCGGCCTCGTCGCGACGGCGGTCGGCACGTTCACGATGCTCGTGTGGCTGTCGCCGTGGCGTCGCGAGCGGATCTTCGCGTATCTCGATCCGTGGGACGAACGCTACGCGCAGGGCAAGGCCTACCAGCTCACGCACTCGCTGATCGCGTTCGGCCGCGGCGAATGGTTCGGCGTCGGTCTCGGCGGTAGCGTCGAGAAGCTGAACTACCTGCCGGAAGCGCATACCGACTTCATCCTCGCGGTGATCGGCGAGGAGCTCGGTTTCATCGGCGTGCTGGTCGTGATTCTGCTGTTCTACTGGATCGTGCGCCGCGCGTTCGAGATCGGCCGCCAGGCGCTCGCGCTCGATCGCACGTTCGCGGGCCTGATGGCGAAGGGCATCGGCATCTGGTTCGGCGCGCAGACGTTCATCAACATGGGCGTGAACCTTGGGCTGCTGCCGACCAAGGGCCTGACGCTGCCGCTCGTGAGCTACGGCGGTTCGGGCATTTTGCTGAACTGCGTCGCGCTCGCGGTGCTGCTGCGGGTCGATTACGAAAATCGCGTACTGATGCGGGGAGGGAAGGTATGACCTCCCCGCGTCAGTACGCGATTTCGGTGAAGGCTAACTTCGTGCGCGAAGCGCGCGAAGTTAAGCGAAGCGGCCGTAGCCAAAACATGCGTTCATTCTTGCTGATGCGGGGAGGGAAGGTATGACCGCGTCGCAACGCACGCTGATGGTGATGGCAGGCGGCACCGGGGGCCACGTGTTCCCGGGGCTCGCGGTCGCGCACCGGATGGAAGCGGCGGGCTGGCGCGTCGTATGGCTCGGCAATCCGGCCGGGATGGAAGCGACGCTCGTGCCGAAGCACGGCATTCCGATGGAGTACGTGCGGTTCGGCGGGCTGCGCGGCAAGGGCCTGAAGACCAAGCTGACGCTGCCGGTCAACCTGCTGCGCGCATGCTGGCAGAGCCTCGGCGCGCTGCGCCGCGTGCGGCCGGACGTCGTGCTCGGGATGGGCGGCTACATCACGTTCCCGGCGGGTGTGATGACCGCGCTGTCGGGGCGTCCGCTCGTGCTGCATGAACAGAATTCGATCGCGGGCCTGACGAACAAGGTGCTCGCGAAACTCGCGAAGCGCGTGCTCGTCGCGTTCCCCGGCGCGCTGCCGCACGCGGAATGGACGGGCAACCCGATTCGCGCGGAACTTGCGCACACCGAGCCGCCCCAGGCGCGCTATGCGTCGCGCAGCGGCCCGCTGAACGTGCTGGTCGTCGGCGGCAGCCTCGGGGCGGCCGCGCTGAACGAAGTCGTGCCGCGCGCGCTGGCGCTGCTGGCGCCGGGCGAGCGCCCGCGCGTCGTGCACCAGGCCGGCGTGAAGCACATCGATGCATTGAAGGCGAATTACGAAGCGGCCGGTTTCGCGGCCGGCGAAGACGTGCGGCTCGTGCCGTTCATCGACGACATGGCGGCCGCGTATGCGGCGGCGGATCTGGTGATCTGCCGGTCGGGCGCGATGACGGTGTCGGAGATCGCGGCGGTGGGCGTGGCGGCGCTATTCGTGCCGTTCCCGTACGCGGTCGACGATCACCAGACGACCAACGCCGCGTTCCTCGCCGATGCCGGTGCGGCCGTGCTGGTGCAACAACGCGACCTGTCGGCGGAACTGCTCGCCGACTGGCTGCGCGGCCAGTCGCGGGCATCGCTCGCGGAGATGGCGGAACGTTCGCGCTCGCTCGCGAAGCCCGAGGCCACCGACGAAGTCGCGCGTGTGTGCGCGAAGGCGGCCGGCGCGAACCTGGAACAACTGCAATGAAACACATCGTCAAACACATTCATTTCGTCGGGATCGGCGGCGCGGGCATGAGCGGCATCGCCGAAGTGCTCGTCAACCTCGGCTACGCGGTCAGCGGCTCGGACCTGTCGCGCAACGCGGTGACCGATCGCCTCGCGGCGCTGGGCGCGCGGATCGCGATCGGCCACGACGCGGCGAACATCGAGGGCGCGAACGCGGTCGTCGTGTCGACGGCCGTGCGTTCGGACAATCCGGAAGTGCTGGCCGCTCGCCACCAGGGCGTGCCGATCGTGCAGCGCGCGGTGATGCTGGCGGAACTGATGCGCCTGAAGCAGGGCATCGCGATCGCCGGCACGCACGGCAAGACCACGACGACGAGCCTCGTCGCGAGCGTGCTCGCGGCGGGCGGGCTGGACCCGACGTTCGTGATCGGCGGCCGGCTGATCAGCGCCGGCGCGAATGCACGGCTCGGCACGGGCGACTTCATCGTCGCCGAGGCCGACGAGTCGGACGCGTCGTTCCTGAATCTGTATCCGGTGATCGAAGTCATCACGAACATCGACGCCGACCACATGGACACCTACGGCCACGATTTCGCGCGGCTCAAGCAGGCGTTCATCGAGTTCACGCAGCGCCTGCCGTTCTACGGCAGCGCGGTGGTGTGCGTCGACGATCCGAACGTGCGGCAGATCATTCCGTTCATTTCGAAGCCGGTCGTGCGCTACGGCCTGTCGCCGGACGCGCAGGTGCGCGCGGAGGACATCGACGCGCGCGACGGCCGGATGCATTTCAACGTGATCCGCGAAGGTCGCGCGCCGCTCGCGGTGGTGCTGAACATGCCCGGCCTGCACAACGTGCAGAACGCACTCGCGGCGATCGCGATCGCGACCGATCTCGGCGTGTCGGACGACGCGATCCAGCTGGCGCTGGCGGAATTCAACGGCGTCGGCCGGCGCTTCCAGCGTTACGGCGAAGTGCCGAGCGCGGACGGCGGCCAGTACACGCTGATCGACGACTACGGCCATCACCCGGTCGAGATGGCCGCAACGATCGCGGCCGCGCGCGGTGCGTTCCCGGGCCGCCGCCTCGTGCTGGCGTTCCAGCCGCACCGCTACACGCGCACGCGCGACTGCTTCGACGATTTCGTCAACGTGCTGTCGACGGTCGATGCGCTGGTGCTGACGGAAGTCTACGCGGCCGGCGAGGCCGCGATCCCGACGGCCAGCGGCGACGCGCTGTCGCGTGCGCTGCGCGCGGCGGGCAAGGTCGACCCGGTGTTCGTCGCGACGGTCGACGACGTGCCGGACGCATTGGCGAAAGTCGCGCAGAACGGCGACGTGGTGATCACGATGGGCGCGGGTTCGATCGGCGGCGTGCCGGCGAAGCTCGTGCAACACACTGAACAGAAGGCATGACATGAAACGACTCCCACGCTTACTTCGTTCGCTGCCCCCCGCGGGGGCGGTCAGCCTCCTTGGGGCGGCCCGGCGGAGGTCGGCATGAGCGGAATCGATCCGAAACGCTTCGGCAAGGTGGCGGTGTTGTTCGGCGGCGAATCCGCCGAGCGCGAGGTGTCGCTCACCTCGGGCCGCCTCGTGCTGCAGGGCCTGCGTGACGCGGGCGTCGACGCGCATCCGTTCGACCCGGCCGAGCGGCCGCTGTCGGCGCTGAAGGACGAAGGCTTCGTGCGCGCGTTCAACGCGCTGCACGGCGGCTACGGCGAGAACGGCCAGATCCAGGGCGCGCTCGATTTCTACGGGATCCGCTACACGGGCAGCGGCGTGCTCGGGTCGGCGCTCGGCCTCGACAAGTTCCGCACGAAGCTCGTGTGGCAGCAGACGGGCGTGCCGACGCCGCCGTTCGAGACGGTGATGCGCGGCGACGATCTGGCCGCGCGCGCGACCGACATTGTCGCGAAGCTCGGCCTGCCGCTGTTCGTGAAGCCGGCGAGCGAAGGCTCGAGCGTCGCGGTCCTGAAGGTGAAGACGGCCGACGCGCTGCCGGCCGCGCTCGCGGAAGCCGCGACGCACGACAAGATCGTGATCGTGGAGAAGAGCATCGAAGGCGGCGGCGAATACACCGCGTGCATCGCCGGCGATCTCGACCTGCCGCTGATCAAGATCGTGCCGGCGGGCGAGTTCTACGACTACCACGCGAAGTACGTCGCCGACGATACGCAGTACCTGATCCCGTGCGGCCTGCCGGCGCAACAGGAGGCGGAATTGAAGCGCATCGCGCGCCGCGCGTTCGACGTGCTCGGCTGCACCGACTGGGGCCGTGCGGATTTCATGCTCGACGCGGCCGGCAATGCGTATTTCCTGGAAGTGAACACGGCCCCCGGGATGACCGACCACTCGCTGCCGCCGAAGGCCGCGCGCGCGGTCGGCATCGGCTATTCGGAGCTGGTCGTGAAGGTGTTGTCGCTCACGCTCAACGACTGACGCAGGAACGGAACGACGTATGTGGAACAACGTTCGCCAACTCAACCTTGCCGCCAGCGCGCTGTACGCGCTGCTGCTGCTCGTGTTGGCGGCGGCCGGCTGCTACTGGCTGATCCAGCGCCCGACGTTCGCGCTGCGGGAAATCCGGATCGACGGCGACACCGAGCACATCAACTCGCCGACAGTGCGCGCGGGCGTGGTCGGCCGGCTCAAGGGCAATTTCTTCACGGTCGATCTCGATGCGGCGCGTGCCGCGTTCGAGCAGATGCCGTGGGTGCGTCACGCGAGCGTGCGCCGGGTGTGGCCGAATGCGCTGGCTGTCACGCTCGAGGAGTACAAGCCGCTCGGGACCTGGGGCAGCGATCAGCTGGTGAGCGTCGACGGCGAGCTGTTCACCGCGAACCAGGGCGAGCTGGAGCAGGAACTGCCGGCGTTCGACGGCCCGGAAGGCAGTGCGAAGGAAGTCGTCACGCGGTATCGCGACTTCGGGAAATGGTTTGCGCCGCTGAAGGCGGCGCCGGAAGAAGTGACGCTGTCGGCGCGGTACGCGTGGACGGTGAAGCTGTCGAACGGCATGCAGGTCGAGCTGGGCAAGGAACGCAACAGCGACACGCTGCATGACCGGAGCCAGCGCCTGGTGGCCGCGTGGCCGGCCGTCACGGAGCGTTGGGGCAACGACATCGAGTACGCGGATCTGCGTTATCCGAACGGATTCGCGATTCGCGCGGCAGGCATGCGGTTCCTCACCGATACCGACAAGCGCAAGAAGTAACGAGAGATCACACGCAAGAGCACTTTATGAGCAAAGACTACAAGGATCTGCTGGTTTCCCTCGACATCGGCACGTCGAAGGTAGTGGCCATCGTCGCCGAGCTGAAAGGCGAGGGCCACTACGAGGTGATCGGTCTCGGCCAGAGCGAGTCGAAGGGTCTGAAGAAAGGTGTGGTGGTCAACATCGAGGCCACCGTGCAGTCGATCCAGCGCGCGCTCGAGGAAGCCGAGCTGATGGCCGACTGCAAGATCACCAACGTGTTTACGGGGATCGCGGGCAGCCATATCCGCAGCTTCAACTCGAGCGGGATGGTCGCGATCAAGGACAAGGAGGTCACGCAGACGGACGTCGCGCGCGTGATCGAGACCGCGAAGGCGATCAACATCCCGACCGACCAGCAGGTGCTGCACATCCTCACGCAGGAATTCATCATCGACGGCCAGGAAGACGTGCGCGAGCCGATCGGGATGAGCGGCATCCGGCTGGAAGTGAAGGTGCACATCGTGACGGGCGCGGTGAGCGCCGCGCAGAACATCGTCAAGTGCGTGCGCCGCTGCGGGCTGGAAGTGAACGACCTGATCCTGCAGCCGCTCGCGTCGTCGCTGGCGGTGCTGACGGAAGACGAGAAGGATCTCGGCGTGGTGCTGGTCGACATCGGCGGCGGCACGACGGACATCGCGATCTTCGCCGAAGGCGCGATCCGCCACACAGCGGTGATTCCGATCGCCGGCGACCAGATCACGAGCGACATCGCGATGGCGCTGCGCACGCCGACGCCGGATGCGGAAGACATCAAGGTCGGCTACGGGATCGCGAAGCAGGCGCTCGCCGATCCGGACGAAATGGTCGAAGTGCCGGGCCTCGGCGAACGCGGCCCGCGCACGCTGTCGCGCCAGGCGCTCGCGGCCGTGATCGAGCCGCGCGTCGAGGAACTGTTCTCGCTCGTGCAGCAGGTCGTGCGCGAGTCCGGTTACGAAGAACTCCTGAGCTCCGGCGTGGTCATTACCGGCGGCGCGTCGATGATGCCGGGCATGGTCGAGCTCGGCGAAGACATTTTCCTGAAACCGGTGCGCATCGGCGCGCCGGAATATGCAGGCGGCCTCTCCGACGTCGTGCGCAATCCGCGCTACTCGACGGCGATGGGGTTGCTCGTCGAAGGCAGTGCGCAGCGCATGCGCGGCCGCAAGGTCGCCGTGCAGTCCGGCAACGCCGGGCAGGTGTTCTCGCGGATGAAGGAGTGGTTCCTGAGCAACTTCTGACGAGTCGAACCGAATCGAAATTCGCGCTGGTGCCGGCGGCTGGCGCGCGACAGGGGGTTGCCCGATCTCCTGCCGAATAACGGCCGAGTAGCAGTCATTCTCTTGACGGAGGCAACATGGAATTCGAAATGCTGGAAACCGAGACCAACGGCACCATCATCAAGGTGGTCGGCGTTGGCGGCGCTGGCGGCAATGCCGTCCAGCACATGATCAACCGCGGCGTGCAGGGCGTCGATTTCATCGTGATGAACACGGACGCCCAGGCGCTGTCGCGTTCGCGCGCATCGTCGGTGATCCAGCTCGGCAACACGGGTCTTGGCGCCGGTGCGAAGCCGGAAATGGGCCGTGCGGCAGCGGAAGAGGCGCGTGAGCGCATCGCCGACGCACTGCGCGGCGCGCACATGGTATTCATCACGGCCGGCATGGGTGGCGGCACGGGCACGGGCGCGGCGCCGGTGGTCGCGCAGATCGCGAAGGAGATGGGCATTCTGACGGTCGGTGTCGTCAGCAAGCCGTTCGAGTTCGAAGGCGGCAAGCGCATGCGCGTCGCCGAAGCAGGCTCGCAGCAACTGGAGGATCACGTCGACTCGCTGATCGTCGTGCTGAACGACAAGCTGTTCGACGTGATGGGCGACGACGCCGAGATGGACAAGTGCTTCCAGTGCGCGGACGACGTGTTGAACAACGCGGTGGCGGGTATCGCGGAAATCATCAACGTCGACGGCCTCGTGAACGTCGACTTCGAGGACGTGAAGACGGTGATGGGCGAGCAGGGCAAGGCGATGATGGGCACGGCGACGGTCGCCGGCGTCGATCGCGCGCGCCTCGCGGCGGAACAGGCCGTGGCGAGCCCGCTGCTCGAAGGCGTCGATCTGTCGGGCGCGCGCGGCGTGCTGGTCAACATCACGTCGAGCCGTTCGCTGCGCCTGTCGGAAACGCGCGAAGTGATGAACACGATCAAGAGCTACGCGGCGGAAGATGCGACGGTGATCTTCGGTGCGGTGTACGACGACGCGATGGGCGATGCGTTGCGCGTGACGGTCGTGGCGACGGGTCTGGGCCGTGCGGCGAAGAAGCAGCAGTCGGCACCGATGACGCTGCTGCGCACGGGTACGGACAACCAGCCGGTCAGCGCGGTGTCGCACGGCTATGCGCCGGCGCATCACGTCAGCACGGCCGACTACGGCGCGCTCGATACGCCGGCGGTGTGGCGCAACTCGCGCGAAACCGCGGCATCGCACGTGCAGGCGCTGCAGGAGAAGGGGGTCGACACGTACGACATCCCGGCTTTCCTGCGCAAGCAGGCTGACTGACGCAAACACAGGCGAAGCCGCGGCGACACCGCCGCGGTATCGCCGGCGTGACGGATGCCACGGACCACGACAGGCCGCGTCGGATGCGACGCCGGGCCGGGAAAGGTGCCCTCTTCGCTTGAGCGGAGCGGGATGGGCCGTGCTGTCCGCGACACGCTGAAAAACCGTATCGCTATGAGGGACCAGCCATGATTCAAGTGGGCGACGCGCTGCCCGACGCGCAATTGTTCGAGTTCGTCGACGACGCGCGCGAAGGGTGCACGCTGGGGCCGAATGCCTTCAGCGTGCGCGACCAGGTTGCGGGAAAGCGGGTGGTGATCTTCGGATTGCCGGGCGCGTTCACGCCGACCTGCTCGGCGCAGCATGTGCCGGGCTACGTCGAGCACGCCGAGCAACTGCGCGCGGCGGGTATCGACGAGATCTGGTGCGTGTCCGTCAACGACGCATTCGTGATGGGCGCATGGGGACGTGATCTGCACACCGCGGGCAAGGTGCGCATGATGGCGGACGGCAGCGCGGCTTTCACTCATGCGCTGGGGCTGACGCAGGATTTGTCCGCGCGTGGCATGGGAATTCGTTCCCTGCGCTACGCGATGGTGATCGACGGCGGTGTGGTCAAGACGCTGGCCGTCGAGGCGCCGGGCAAATTCGAAGTGAGCGATGCGGCGAGTGTGCTCGCGACGTTGACGTCCTGATCGTGCGGCGCGCCGTTGCCTTCCGGCAACGCTGCTCGCCGGCCTCAGGGCAGTTGTAACACGGGTCGATGACCGGAAACGCCTCCGTTCCGGGCATCGGCCCGTCCCGTATCGGCGCGGGTAAACAGTCGAAACAGATTGATACGCAGTTTCAGACAGCGTTGAATTGGGAATTACGCTATAATCGCGCCTATCGAATATAACTCCTGATTGATATCCTCAATCAAGACGAAGAAGACCATGTTGAAGCAGCGCACCATCAAATCCATCGTGAAGACCGTCGGTATCGGTCTCCACTCGGGCCGCAAGGTCGAACTGACGCTCCGTCCGGCCGCGCCGGGCACGGGTATCGTGTTCTCGCGCGTCGACCTGCCCACGCCCGTCGATATTCCGGCCTCCGCGATGTCGATCGGCGACACGCGGCTCGCGTCGGTGCTGCAGAAGGATGGCGCGCGCGTGTCGACGGTCGAGCACCTGATGTCGGCGTGCGCCGGCCTCGGCATCGACAACCTCTATGTCGACGTGACGGCCGAGGAAATCCCGATCATGGACGGCAGCGCCGCGTCCTTCGTGTTCCTGATTCAATCCGCCGGCATCGAAGAGCAGAACGCGCCGAAGCGCTTCATCCAGGTGAAGAAGCCGGTCGAAATTCGCGATGGCGACAAGTTCGCGCGTCTCGATCCGTATTTCGGCTTCAAGCTGAAGTTCACGATCGACTTCCGTCACCCGGCCGTCGACAAGACCGGCCAGGAGTTGGAGGTCGATTTCGCGAATACGTCGTACGTACGCGAGATCGCGCGCGCGCGCACGTTCGGTTTTGCCCATGAAGTCGAAATGATGCGCGAGCTGGGTCTCGCCCGCGGCGGCAGCATGGACAACGCGATCGTGCTCGACGAGTACCGGATCCTGAACAACGACGGGCTGCGCTACGACGACGAGTTCGTGAAGCACAAGATGCTCGACGCGATCGGCGACCTGTACGTGATCGGCCACCCGCTGCTGGCGTCGTACACCGCGTACAAGTCGGGCCACGGGCTGAACAACGCGTTGCTGCGCGAGCTGCTCGCGCACGAAGACGCGTACGAGATCGTGACGTTCGACGATCCGCAGGCGGCGCCGAAGGGGTTCGCGTTCGACGCGCAGACGGCCTTCGCGTGAGCTGCGTTCAGTGCAAGCGATAAAAAAGCGACCCTCGGGTCGCTTTTTTATTGGCTGGCCGCCGCCTGCGGCCCTGGCGATCAACGCGGCTTCGCGCCGTGCCGTGCCGCCATCCGCGCGAGCGCCGCCTGCAGCGGCGACGGTTCGAGGTGATCGGCGAGGTCGCGCAACGCGGCGGCGCCGGCCGAGGTCATCCGCGCCTGCTTCACATGTGGCGGTTCGGGCGCGTCCTTCGGCCGCACGCGCACCCGTAGCGTCGTCACCGGCCAGCCGCGCTTCTGGAGATCGCCGAGCAGCCGCATTTCGACCTGCCGCAGCCGTGCTGCCAGCGCATTGTGTGCGGCAAAGAGGGTCAGGGTGCCGTCCTTGATGAAGCCCGGTTCGACGTGATTCGCCAGATAATCGGGCAGGCACGCGCCGAGGTCGCGCTGCAGCGACGCGATCTGCTCGACGCCGGCGCGCAACGCCGCGAACGCGTCGGTGCGGCCGAGCACTTCGGACACGGGTTGCGGACGATAGGCGGCGAGCGGGCCGAAACGCTTGGAAAATCGGTTCATCGAGGCATTCTTCGAGCGCGTACGCGCGCGGACGTTGCAGCCGATTGTACTCGCGCCGGCTCGCGCACGCGCGGCTTTCGCCCCTGTCCGCCCGGCCCCGGCGCGCGATGGCCGTCCGGCCGGGACGCGGGCGCATGCGTCCCCGCGTGCTAAAATTCGACGTTTGAGTCCACTAATTCGCTAAGCCGCCGAGGCTCGGGCGCCGGGGCGCGCAACACGCGCCGGGCGCCGGTGCTGCGACGCAGGATCCGATCCGATGACAACCGGTTTTCTCCAGAAAATTTTTGGCAGCCGCAACCAGCGGCTCGTCAAGCAATACCAAAAGACCGTCGCGACGATCAATGCGCTCGAAACGCAGATCGAGAAGCTGACGGACGACCAGTTGCGCGGCAAGACGGACGAATTCCGCCAGCGGGTCGCGGCCGGCGAGTCGCTCGACAAGCTGCTGCCCGAAGCGTTCGCGGTCTGTCGCGAGGCAAGCCGCCGCGTGCTGAAGATGCGCCACTTCGACGTGCAGCTGATCGGCGGCATGGTGCTCCACTACGGCAAGATCGCGGAAATGCGCACCGGCGAGGGCAAGACGCTCGTCGCGACGCTGCCCGTGTACCTGAATGCGCTGGCCGGCCGCGGCGTGCACGTCGTGACCGTCAACGACTACCTCGCGCAGCGCGATGCCGAGTGGATGGCGCGCCTCTACAACTTCCTCGGTCTGTCGGTCGGCATCAACCTGTCCGGCATGGAGCACGACCAGAAGCAGCAGGCGTACGCGGCGGACATCACGTACGGCACGAACAACGAATTCGGCTTCGACTACCTGCGCGACAACATGGTCTACGAGACCGACGCGCGCGTGCAGCGGGCGCTGAATTTTGCCGTCGTCGACGAAGTGGACTCGATCCTGATCGACGAAGCGCGTACGCCGCTGATCATTTCGGGTCAGGCCGAGGATCACACCGAGCTGTACGTGCGGATGAACGCACTGCCGCCGCTGCTCGAGCGCCAGATCGGCGAAGAGAAGGCCGACGGCACGGGCGTCGAGAAGCCGGGTGACTACACGCTCGACGAAAAGTCGCGCCAGGTGTTCCTGACGGAATCGGGCCACGAGAAGGCCGAGCGCTTGCTCGCCGAATGGGGCCTGATCGGCGAGGGCGAGAGCCTGTACGCGCCGCAGAACATCACGCTGATGCACCACGTGTACGCGGCGCTGCGCGCCCACACGTTGTTCCACAAGGATCAGCACTACGTCGTGCAGAACGGCGAAGTGGTGATCGTCGACGAATTCACGGGCCGCCTGATGGCCGGCCGCCGCTGGTCCGACGGCCTGCACCAGGCGGTCGAGGCGAAGGAGCACGTGAAGATCCAGAGCGAGAACCAGACGCTCGCGTCGATCACGTTCCAGAACTACTTCCGGATGTACGCGAAGCTGGCCGGCATGACCGGTACCGCGGACACCGAAGCGTACGAATTCAACGAGATCTACGGCCTCGAGACGGTCGTGATCCCGACCAACCGCCCGCCGAAGCGGATCGACAAGCAGGACCAGATCTACAAGACGGCCAAGGAGCGCTACGACGCGGTGATCCGCGACATTCGCGACTGCTACGAGCGCGGCCAGCCGGTGCTGGTCGGCACGACGTCGATCGAGAACTCCGAACTGCTGTCGCACCTGCTGAAGCAGGCGGGGCTGCCGCACGAAGTGCTGAACGCGAAGCAGCACGAGCGTGAAGCGGCGATCGTCGCGGAAGCCGGCCGTCCGAAGCGCATCACGATCGCGACCAACATGGCCGGCCGCGGTACCGACATCGTGCTCGGCGGCAACGCGGAGAAGCAGGCGGCGTTCATCGAGGCCGACGATTCGATTCCGGCCGACGAGAAGGCACGCCGCATCAAGCAGCTTCACGACGAGTGGGAAACGCTGCACGAGGAGGTGAAGGCCGCAGGCGGCCTGCACATCATCGGCACCGAGCGCCACGAATCGCGCCGGATCGACAACCAGCTGCGCGGCCGTGCGGGCCGTCAGGGCGACCCCGGCTCGTCGCGCTTCTACCTGTCGCTCGACGATCCGCTGCTGCGCATTTTCGCGGGCGACCGCGTGCGCTCGATCATGGATCGCCTGAAGATGCCGGAAGGCGAGGCGATCGAGGCCGGCATCGTCACGCGGTCGATCGAATCGGCGCAGCGCAAGGTCGAGGCGCGCAACTTCGACATCCGCAAGCAGCTGCTCGAATACGACGACGTGTCGAACGACCAGCGCAAGGTGATCTACCAGCAGCGCAACGAACTGCTCGAAGCGCACGACATCACCGAGACGATCACCGCGATGCGTCACGGGGTGATCACCGAAGTCGTCCGCCAGTTCGTGCCGGAAGGCAGCATCGAGGAGCAGTGGGACGTGCCGGAGCTCGAGGAAGCGCTGCGCAACGACTGGCAGCTCGATCTCGCGATCCAGGAAATGGTGAACGAGTCGTCGTCGATCACGGCCGACGAGATCCTCGACGCCGTGACGACGGCCGCCGACGAACAGTACGAGGCGAAGGTCGCGATGGTCGGCCGCGAATCGTTCAGCGCGTTCGAGCGCTCGGTGATGCTGCAGACGGTCGACCGCCTGTGGCGCGAGCACCTCGCGGCGCTCGACCACCTGCGCCAGGGTATTCATCTGCGCGGCTACGCGCAGAAGAACCCGAAGCAGGAGTACAAGCGCGAGGCGTTCGAACTGTTCGCCGCGATGCTCGACGCGATCAAGCAGGAAGTCACGCGCATCGTGATGAACGTGCAGATCCAGTCGCCGGAGCAGCTCGAGGAAGCCGCCGAGCAGATCGAGGAGCGCAGCGGTCATCTCGAGAACGTCGAATACCAGCATGCCGATTACGCGGACGCCGGCGCGCCGGTGGCGAACGTCACGGCAGCCGCGGCGGCCACGGCGACGGCCGACATGGTCGGCAGCGCGATGACGCACAGCGGGCCCGGCGGCGAAATGCCGAAGGTCGGCCGCAACGATCCGTGCCCGTGCGGCAGCGGCAAGAAGTACAAGCAATGTCACGGGAAGCTGTCATGATCGGCGGCGGCGCGCATCACGCGCGCCGCGTCGTTCGCAGCTTCCAGTCAGTGACGTGAGTTGTGGCGGCCCGCGCGTGCGGCCGCCGGTTCTTCCAATCGATGCCGGCACGTGCCGGCATTTTCCATCCGGCAGGTGTGCCCCATGGCTGTCAATTTTCCGTCGATCGATCCCGCCCAGCTCCATCCCGTCGCCGGCGTCACGCTCGGCTGGGCGGAAGCGAACATCCGCAAGCCGAATCGCAAGGACGTGCTGGTCATCTCCGTCGATGAAGGCGCGACGGTCGCGGGCGTGTTCACCGAAAACCGTTTCTGCGCAGCGCCGGTCACCGTCTGCCGCGAGCACCTGGCGAAGGTGCGTGCCGGCGGCGCGGGCATTCGCGCGCTGGTCGTGAATACGGGCAATGCGAACGCGGGCACCGGCGAGCCGGGCCTCGTGAACGCACGCGAAACCTGCACGGAACTCGCCCGTCTGGCCGGCATCGAGCCGGCGCAGGTGCTGCCGTTCTCGACCGGCGTGATCCTCGAGCCGCTGCCGATCGATCGCCTGAAGGCCGGCCTGCCGGCCGCGCTCGCGAACCGCAAGGCCGCGAACTGGTTCGATGCCGCGCAGGCGATCATGACGACCGACACGCTGCCGAAGGCGACGTCGCGCCAGGTGACGATCGACGGCCACACGGTCACGCTGACGGGCATCAGCAAGGGCGCGGGCATGATCAAGCCGAACATGGCGACGATGCTCGGCTTCCTCGCGTTCGATGCGAACGTCGCGCAGCCGGTGCTCGACACGCTCGTGAAGGAAGTCGCCGACCGCTCGTTCAACTGCATCACGATCGACGGCGACACGTCCACGAACGACTCGTTCATCCTGATCGCGTCGGGCAAGAGTACGCTGCCGGCGATCACGTCGACCGATTCGCCCGCCTATGCGGCGCTGCGCGACGCGGTGACGGAAGTCGCGCAGGTGCTGTCGCAACTGATCGTGCGCGACGGCGAAGGCGCGACGAAGTTCATGACGGTGCAGGTCGAAGGCGGCAGGAGCGTCTCCGAATGCCGCCAGATCGCGTACGCGATCGGCCATTCGCCGCTCGTGAAGACCGCCTTCTACGCATCCGACCCCAACCTCGGCCGGATTCTCGCGGCGATCGGCTATGCGGGCGTCGCGGATCTCGACGTCGGCAAGATCGATCTTTATCTCGACGACGTGCTGGTCGCGAAGGCGGGCGGCCGCAATCCGGCCTACCAGGAAGAAGACGGCCAGCGCGTGATGAAGCAGAGCGAGATCACGATCCGCGTGCTGCTGGGGCGCGGCGATGCGCAGGCCACCGTCTGGACGTGCGACCTGTCGCACGATTACGTGAGCATCAACGCGGATTACCGCTCCTGATCGGGAGCGCTCGAACGACATGGACAAGCTTGAACAGTTTCTGACACGCGCGGAAGCGCTGCTCGGCCGTCTCGAAGGGATGTTGCCGCCCGCGCCGGCGGCCATCGACTGGAACGCGGCGCACGCGTTCCGCTGGCGCAAGCGCCAGGGGCGCGGTTACCTGCAGCCGGTGCCGGCCGTGTCGTCGATCACGCTCGGCGACCTGCACAACATCGACCGCCAGAAAGCGCTGATCGACCAGAACACGCGCCAGTTCGTGCAGCGCAAGCCGGCCAACAACGTGCTGCTGACCGGCGCACGCGGTACCGGCAAGTCGTCGCTGATCAAGGCGTGCCTGAATGCGTACGCGAACGACGGGCTGCGCCTGATCGAAGTGGACAAGGACGACCTGCACGATCTCGGCGACATCGTCGACCTGATCTCGCAGCGTCCGGAGCGGTTCATCGTGTTTTGCGACGACTTGTCGTTCGAGGACGGCGAATCGGGCTACAAGGCGCTGAAGGTCGCGCTCGACGGCTCGATCGCCGCGCAATCGGACAACGTGCTGATCTACGCGACGTCGAACCGCCGTCACCTGCTGCCCGAGTACATGAGCGACAACGAGTCGTACAAGCATCTGCCGGACGGCGAGATTCACCCCGGCGAAGTCGTCGAGGAGAAGATCTCGCTGTCGGAGCGTTTCGGCCTGTGGGTCAGCTTCTATCCGTTCAAGCAGGACGACTACCTCGACATCGTCGCGCACTGGCTGCGTCACTTCGGCTGTCCGGATGCGGAGATCGAGACCGCGCGCGGCGACGCGCTCGTATGGGCGCTCGAGCGCGGCTCGCGCTCGGGCCGCGTCGCGTGGCAGTTCGCGCGAGACTGGTCGGGCCGCAAGGAGCAGGCATGAGCGCGGATCAGGCACAAGGCGCCGTGCGGGCGCCTGACGGCCGCAAGGTGACCGAAGTCGCGGTCGGCGTGATGGTGCAGCCGGACGGCAGGTATCTGCTCGCGCAACGCCTGCAGGGCAAGCCGTATGAAGGTTACTGGGAGTTCCCGGGCGGCAAGCTGGAGGCCGGCGAAAGCGTCGAGGACGCACTGGCGCGCGAGCTGCACGAGGAACTCGGCATCGAAGTCACGGCCAGCCACCGCTGGCACACGCTCGAGCACGATTATCCGCACGCGTATGTGCGGCTCTATTTCTGCAAGGTGACGGGCTGGACCGGCGAGCCTCACAGCAAGGAAGGGCAGGCGTTCGTGTGGCAGCAACTGCCGGTCGAGGTCGCGCCGCTGTTGCCGGCGGCGCTGCCGGTGCTCGAACTGCTCGAGAAGGAAGCGGCGTCGCAGTGACGCCGCGGCGGCCTGCCTGAAACGCAGGCCATATTGGCGGACGGCGCCGCGCGCCGCTCAACTGTCGCGGCGATTGTCCGTGCCGTCTTCTTCCGACGACGGGCCCTCGTCGGAAGAACCGCCGATCCGATACTTTTCCGCGGCCCATGCGCCGAGGTCGAGCTGCTTGCAGCGGGCCGAACAGAAGGGACGGAACTTGTTTTCAGGCGTCCAGCGCACTTCTGCGCCGCACGAAGGACATTTCACGACGGTAGTCATACGAAAGCGTTGAACCGGCACGCGGCCGTTACAGATTACACAGGGTCAGATGGAACGGCACGTCGATGTCCACCGCGCGCGGCCGCACGTCGCCGTCCTGCATCGTGAACCGCACCCACAGCATGTATTTGTTGGCGCTCGCCTCGGGAATCACGCGCAGCTCCGGCGACACCCGCACCTGCATCAACTGATAGCTGCGCCCGGACAGCATCTGCTGGTAGCTGCCCTGCATCGCCATGACCTTCGACGCCTGACCCGATTCGCGCGCGAGCCGCAGCACGATCGCCGCTGCGTCGCGCAACGGCAGCAACGGCAGGATCCACTTCGCGATGTCCTGGCGCCGCTGCTCGGCCGGCCATTGCTGCCACGCGTAGTACGACGGCAGGTCGAACTTGCACGTCCCGCCCGGGATCACCGCGCGGCTGCGGATGCTGGCGAGCCACTCGTTGTCGACGAGGTGCTGGCCGGTCTTGCCCTGCATCTGCGCGAGATTCGCGAGCGTCTGCTCGATTTCGCCGAGCACGGCTTCGAGCGCGTTCTGCTCGATACCCGGATTGCCGCGAAAGGGGGCGAGCGTCTGGCGTTGGCGTTCGAGCTCCTTCATCAGATCCGATTTCAGGTCCGCGCGGCCCGTCACCTCGGCGATTTCGAACAGCGTCGTCAGCGCGACGTGGTGCTCACGCGGGTCCTCCTGAGCCAAAAAGAACGCGAAGCGCTCGAACAGATCTTCGAGACGCAACAGCGTGCGAATTCGCTCGTTGAACGGATACTCGTAAAGAATCAAGCGCGCTCGCCTCTTGGGTAGGGATTGAAACAATGAAGGACATTCTAATGCCCCCTCTCTACCCTAGCAACGCGCCAATTTCGTACACCATCAGGATTGCATGCGATGCTCAGTGCGCGGCTGCGAATCCGACGTAGCGTTGGTGCAGTGCATCGACCTGCGCGGCGAGCGCGTCGGGCGTGACCGCGTCGTTGACGATCACGTCGTCGGCCGCCGCGAGGCGGGCCTCGCGCGTCGCCTGTCGCGCGATGATCGCTTCGACCTGTTCGCGCGTGAAGCCGTTGCGCCGCATCACGCGCGCGATCTGCGTTTCGACCGGGCAGTCGACGACGAGCACGCGATCGCTGCGCGCCTTCCAGGTGCCCGACTCGACGAGCAGCGGCACGACGAACATCACGTACGGGCCCCGCGCCTCGCGCGCCTCGCGGTCGGTCTCCGCGCGGATCAGCGGATGCGTGATCGCTTCGAGGCGCCGGCGCGCGTCGTCGTCGCTGAAGATCAGCGTGCGCATCTTCGCGCGATCGAGCGAGCCGTCGGCGGCCACGAAGCCGCGGCCGAAAGCCTGCTCGATCGCCGGCATCGCGAGACCGCCCGGCGCGGTGATGCGGTGGGCGATCAGGTCGGTATCGACGAGCGATGCGCCACGGGCGCCGAACAGGTCGGCAACGGTCGTCTTGCCGCTGCCGATGCCGCCCGTGAGTCCTACTGAAAACATGTCAGCCTCCGAGCGCCGCATAGAAAGGGGTGCCGAAAAACAGCGTGGCGACGCCGCCGGCCGCGAGGAACGGGCCGAACGGAATCGGCTCCTCGAAGCGCATGCGGCCGCGCCAGGTCGCGACGAGCCCGACGATCGCGCCGGTCACCGCCGCGAACAGCACGACCTGCGGCAGCGCGGCCCAGCCCATCCATGCGCCGAGCGCGGCAAGCAGCTTCAGGTCGCCGAAACCGATGCCCTCGATGCCGCGCAGCCACTTGAACAGCCAGTAGATCGACCACAGGAACAGGTAGCCGGCCATCGCGCCGATCACGGCCGAGCGCAGCGACGTGAAGGTGCCGCCGAGGTTGAGCGCGAGCCCGGCCCACAGCAGCGGCAGCGTCATCGAATCGGGCAGGTAGCCGGTGCGGATGTCGATCGCGCTCATCGCGAGCAGCGCCGCGCACAGCGCGAACGCGGCAAGCGCGGCGACGGTCGGGCCGAACGCCGCGAGCGAGACGGCGGCGAGCAGCGCGCACGCGAGTTCGACGAGCACATAGCGGATGCCGATCGAATGGCCGCAGCGCCGGCAGCGCCCGCGCAGCACCAGGTAGCTGACGAGCGGGATGTTCTCCCAGGCGCGCAACACGTGGCCGCAATGCGGGCAGGCGCTGCGCGGGCGCCACAGATCGTAGCGCGGCGGATAACCGTCGTCGGGCGGCGGGGGCTCGGTGCCCGTCGCTTCGGCGATTTCGGCCTGCCACGCACGCTGCATCATCACGGGCAACCGGTGCGCGACCACGTTCAGGAAGCTGCCGACGCACAGGCCGATGACGATCGCGAACGCATACTGCAGCGCGGGCGGCAGCATCGCCAGCGCGAGCAGCGTGCTCTCGGGCGAATCGGAAACGGCGGGCAGGAGCGCTGGCGTCATGAGGATCAAGGTTCGGGGCAAAAAGGCGACAGAGTCGGTTGCGATGCTACACCACGTTGCCGAGCTGAAGGATGGGCAGGTACATCGCGATCACGAGGCCGCCGACGAGCGCGCCCAGGACGATCACGATCAACGGTTCGCCGAGCGCCGCGAGCGCATCGAGGCGCGCGTCGAGCTGACGTTCGCACAACGCGGCGATGTCGGCGAGCATCGTGTCGAGCGCACCGGTTTCCTCGGCGACGGCGATCGGTTGCACGACGTCGTCCGGAAAGCAGCCGGCCGAATGCATCGCATCGGCCAGGCGCACGCCGCGCAACACGCGTGCGGCGATGTGCGCGGTAGCCTGCGCGAACACCGGGTGGCCGGCCGTGCGCTCGAGCGTGGCGAACGCATCGGCGAGCGGCACGCCGGCGCCGAGCAGGGTCGCCAGCGAGCGGCACCAGCGTGCGGCCGCGAACCGCTCCAGTGCGCTGCCCGCGAGCGGCGCGCGCAACAGGTGTCGCGCGAGCGCATGGCGCAATGCGGACGAGCGCCGAAGCGCGTGCTGCGCGGCAAGCCCCGTGGCGGCCGCGCCGGCCAGCAGCACGCCGCCCCACGCCGACAGCGCGGAGGACAGCGCGAGCAGCGCGCGGGTCGGTGCGGGCAGGGCGGCGCCGAAACCGTCGAAGATCTGCCGGAAGGTCGGCACGATCCACACCATCAATGCTGCCGAGATCGCGAGCGCGAACAGGATGACGGCGGCCGGATACGCGAGCGCGGCACGCAGCTTGCGCCATTGCGCGTCGGCGCGCTCGCGGTGTTCCGCGACCCGCGTCAGCACGATGCCGAGCGAACCGGACGCCTCGCCGACCTCGATCAACTGACGATACAGCGTACCGAACTGCGAGGGATAACGTGCGAGTGCGTCGGCGAAGCGCCGGCCGCCGACGATCTCGCGGGCGAGCCCCGCGGCGATGCGCGGCACGCCGTCGCGCGTGCGGGTGCGCGCGAGCATCTCGAGCGACGGTGCAAGCGGCAGGCCGGCGTGCAACAGGCTCGCGAGCTGGCGCGTGAAGCGTGTGATGTCACGGGCGCCGGCCGCCGGCGGACGGGCCGGCCCGCGGACGTCGAGCGATAGTACCGCGATGCCGTCGCGCGCCAGCGTGGCGCGCGCGGCCGCCGCGTCGAAGGCGATGACGATCCCGCGGCGCGACGCGCCGTCGCGATGGCGGCCGCGCCATGCAAAGCGGGTTTCGCGCGGTGGCGTGCGCATCTTCACGCCGCGGGCGTGGCGGCGACGGCTTCAGCGATGCTCGTCGTGCCGTCCAGCACGCGCGCGAATGCCGCGTCGCGCAGGGTACGCACGCCCTCGGCCGCCACGCATTGCGCGAGTTCGCCGACGCTTGCCCGCGCGACGATGCGCTCGGCCAGCCCGGGCGATACCGGCATCGTCTGATGCAGCCCGATGCGGCCGCGATAGCCGATTCCGTGACAGGCGGAACAGCCGCGCGCCACGAACGGCCGCCAGCCGGTTGCCAGCGCCGCCGGGTCGCAGCCGGCTTCCCGCAACGCGCGCGCCGATGCGTCCGAATGCACGCGGCAGGCGACGCACAGGCGCCGGACGAGGCGCTGCGCGGTGACGAGGTGCAGCGCGGCCGCGAGGTTGTACGGTGCGACGCCGATGTCGAGCAGCCGTGCGACGGCGGCCGGCGCGTCGTTCGTATGCAGCGTCGACAGCACGAGATGGCCTGTCTGGGCGGCCTTGATCGCGACATCGGCCGTCTCCGCATCGCGAATCTCGCCGACCATGATGACGTCGGGATCCTGTCGCAACAGCGCGCGCAGCGCGGTCGCAAATGTGAGACCGGCCTTGTCGGCGACGCCGACCTGGTTGATCCCGTCGAGCTGGATCTCGGCGGGATCCTCGACCGTACAGACGTTGTGCGCGTCGCGATCGAGCATCTGCAGCGCGCAGTAGAGCGACAGCGTCTTGCCGCTGCCGGTCGGGCCGGTGACGAGCACGAGGCCATGCGGCGCGCGGATCGCGGCCTCCATCGCGGCGGCCTGCCGCGCGTCGAAGCCGAGGTTGGCAAGCGTGAGATCGGGCGGCAGCGTTTCGAGCCGCCGCAGCACGAGCTTTTCGCCGAACAGCGTCGGCAGCGAACTGACGCGGTAGTCGCCGCGCGTGCCGCCGTCGATCGCGATGCGCAGCCGGCCGTCCTGCGGAAGCCGCCGCTCGGCGATGTCCATGCGCGAGAGCACCTTGATCCGCGTCACGAGCGCATCGCGCAGGTGCAGCGGCGGTCGCGCATGTTCATGCAGTACGCCGTCGATGCGCAGACGGATGCGCCAGCCGGCTTCGAACGGCTCGACGTGGATGTCCGACGCGTCGCGCACGCGCGCCGCGTGCAGCGTGTCCGTCAGCAGCCGTACGGCCGGGGCATCGTCGAGCTGGGCCGCATCGAGTGCATGGGGCGCGGCGGCGTGCGCGGGCGCCGACTGCGTGTGCGGCGACGCCCCGGAGGAAGGGAAGTGCATGTGAGCCGGCACGCTGGCCGCCTGTTGACCGTGATGCGCAGATGATCGCGCGTCGCGGGCGGCGCCGGCAGTCGGCCGTTCGGCTAGCGGGAGGCGGCGCGCCCGCTGCGCGTGCCGCGCGGCTTGAAGAGCTTGACGGTGCGTACCGCCTGATCGTCGCTGCGCATCACTTCGAGCATCACGTCGCCAATTTTCAGGCACACGTCGTCTTCCGGAATTTCCTCGAGGATCTCGAGCACGAGCCCATTCAGCGTCTTCGGCCCGTCGGTCGGCAGTTTCAGGTGCAGCCAGCGGTTCAGTTCGCGCAGCGGCATGCTGGCCGACACGATGCATTCGCCGTTCTCGTCCCAGCCACCCGCGCGTTCGCTGCGCGGCATCGACGTCGTGAATTCGCCGATCAGCTCCTCGATGATGTCCTCGGGCGTGACGAGTCCTTCGAGCTCGCCGTACTCGTTGACGACGAGCGCGGTGCGCTGCCGCGTTTCCTGGAAGAACTGGAGCTGCTGGACCACCGGCGTGCCCGACGGCACGTAGTACGGCTCGGCGAGCAGCGTGCGCAGCGTCTCGCGGTCGAAATCCTGGTTGTGCAGCCCGGTGAGCGTCTTGCGCACGTGCAGTACGCCGAGCACCTTGTCGATGTCGCCTTCGTAGACCACCAGGCGGTTGTGATAGCAGGTTTCGAGCTGATGCAGGATGTCGTCGAGCGGCGCGTAGAAGTTGAGCGACTCGATCTGGCGGCGCGGC
Organism: Burkholderia anthinoferrum; assembly: GCF_002925705.1. Classification (NCBI taxonomy): domain Bacteria; kingdom Pseudomonadati; phylum Pseudomonadota; class Betaproteobacteria; order Burkholderiales; family Burkholderiaceae; genus Burkholderia; species Burkholderia anthinoferrum. The sequence continues at coordinate 143,329 of NZ_LFZP01000044.1, read as the reverse complement.
ACCATCACGTCGTCGACCGTGATGTTCTCGAGGTCGAACAGGTTGAGCAGGATGCTGCGGTGCTTGGTCGGCATGAAACTGCTCGATTCGAGCACGATGGCGCGCAGCTCGTCGGCCGACATTCGCTGGTCGCGGCCCTTCTTCGTGTTGATGCGCAGCACCCACAGCACGCCGTTCGCGAGCGCATTGACGAACCAGACGACCGGCTTGAACACGCGCATCAACGGGGCGATCACGAGGCTCGCGGGCAGCGCGATGCGCTCGGGGAACGTCGCGCCGACGATCTTCGGCGCGATTTCCGCGAACACGATGATCAGGAACGCGACGACGCCGGTCGCGATCGACAGCGCGAGGTTGTTGCGGCCGAACGTATGGAGCGCGAGCGACGTCGTGAGGACCGGAATGATCGTGTTGAACAGGTTGTTGCCGATCAGGATCACGCTGAGCAGCAAGTCAGTGCGCGTGAGCAGCCCCTGCGTGGTTTTCGCGCCGAGCACGCCCTGGCCGGCGAGATGCTTCAGCCGATGGCGATTGAGCGCCATCATCGCGGTCTCGGAAATGGAAAAGAAGCTGGAACAGAGGAGAAGCAGGAAGACGGCGCCGATTTGCGCCCATAAGGGAATTTGGTCCACGCGTTGGAAAGGGCAGTGAAGGACAGGGATGGGGCAAATATAGCAGAGGCCGGCGACCGCGATGTGTCGCGCGCGACACGAGGGCCCGCGGCGGCTGGACGAAAAAAAACCGTGCACAAGGTGCACGGCTTTTTTAAATCTGGTCGGGGTGAGAGGATTCGAACCTCCGGCCTCTACGTCCCGAACGTAGCGCTCTACCAGGCTAAGCTACACCCCGATTTTTGCTCTTCGGACTTCGCCGTCTTCTTGAAGATCGCTGCGTCGTCACAAGCAAGAACGTAACTATAACGATGTTTTTTCTAAAAGGGAATACTTTGGTGAAGAAATTTTTCGAGACAAGGCGGCGCTTCCCGTTCGCCGCGTGTTTACGACTGCCGCGACGTCGAGTATGAACACAACCCGAGCAGGCTTTCCTTGTAGATCGAATCGGGGAACGCGGCAATCGCCGCCGCCGCCGCCTGCGCTTCCTGGCGTGCGCATTCGAGCGTATGGTCGAGCGCGCCCGAGCGCGTGATCGCTTCGAAAATCGTGTCGAAGCGATCGGTGCCGCCGTGTTCGATCGCCTCGCGGGCGAGCGCCGACTGGTCGGGCGTGCCGCGTTCGATCAGATAGATGAGCGGCAGCGTCGGCTTGCCTTCGCGCAAGTCGTCGCCGGCATTCTTGCCCATTGCCTCGGCGGTGCCCGCATAGTCGAGCCAGTCGTCCATGATCTGGAATGCGGTGCCGATCCGGCGGCCGTATTCGGCGGCGGCGGCCTCGGTCGGCGCGTCGGCGCCCGCGAGCACGGCGCCCAGGCGGGCCGATGCCTCGAACAGCTTCGCCGTCTTGTAGCGGATCACCTGCATGTAGCGCGTCTCGTCGACGTCCGCGTCGTGCATGTTCAGGAGTTGCAGCACCTCGCCTTCCGAAATGATCGTCGTCGCTTCGGACAGGATCTCCATCACGCGCATCTTGCCGACGCCGACCATCATCTCGAACGAGCGCGAGTAGAGGTAATCGCCTACCAGCACGCTCGCCGCGTTGCCGAACAGCGCATTGGCGGTCTGGCGGCCGCGGCGCAGCTCGGATTCGTCGACGACGTCGTCATGCAGCAGCGTGGCCGTATGGATGAACTCGACGACGGCGGCCAGCACGTGCCGCTGGTGCGACGTTTCGCCGAGCGCGCCGGCGACGAGCAGCAGCAACGCCGGACGCAGCCGCTTGCCGCCCGCGCCGATGATGTACTCGGCGATCTGGTTGATCAGCAGCACGTCGGACGCGAGGCTTTGCCGGATAACGCGATTCACCTGCTCCATGTCGCTGGTGATCGGGGCGAGCAGGTGGGCGGCGCTGAGGGTGGGGGAGGCGGTGGACGACGACATGATGATGGAATTGGGTGATGCGGCGGATTATAAGTCGAATCCGCGATATGCCGGTCTGTCAGACATACCCGTGGCGCGATTTTGGCCGTCCGGCCGAGGCCCGCGCGCGGCAATCGTCGATCGGCTTTGACTTGGGTGCTAACCCCATGTATAATCACGTGTTTTCCGCGCGTGGTGTGCGGAAAAATTGGATCCAGAGTGAGGTTCTCAATGTACGCGGTCATAAAAACCGGCGGCAAGCAGTACAAGGTTGCCGTTGGCGAAAAACTCAAAGTAGAACAGATACCGGCTGACATTGACGCTGAAATCACGCTCGACCAGGTTCTCGCAGTGGGCGAAGGCGAATCGATTAAGTTCGGTACGCCGCTGGTCAGTGGGGCTTCCGTCAAGGCCACCGTCGTGTCGCACGGTCGTCATGCCAAGGTCACCATCTTCAAGATGCGTCGCCGGAAGCACTACCAAAAGCACGGCGGCCACCGCCAGAACTACACTGAGCTGCGCATCGACGCGATCAACGCGTAAGCGCCTCGGTAAAGGAGCAATCAGATGGCACACAAAAAGGCAGGCGGCTCTTCCCGGAACGGCCGCGACTCCGAGTCGAAACGTCTCGGCGTGAAAGTGTACGGCGGCCAGGCAATCAACGCTGGCGGCATCATCGTGCGTCAGCGCGGCACGCGCATGCACGCTGGCGAGAACGTCGGCATGGGCAAGGATCACACCCTGTTCGCGCTGGTCGACGGTCACGTCAAGTTCGCGACGAAGGGCGCGGACAAGAAGCATCTGGTCATCGTCGTCCCGGCGGCTGCCTGAGTCAGGCACCCACGGGCTTCGTAGCCGAAAGGCCCCGCAGTCTTCGCGGGGCCTTTTTTATTGGGTCGCCGGCCGCAAATGCGGGCCGGCGACCCTCGCGCAACCGGCGTACGATCGGCCGAACGGCAGATTGTTCAAGCGTGTCGGCGCGCGGCACAATAGCGGAAATACTGGGCGGAGTGGCGAATGAAGTTCATTGACGAAGCACGAATCGAAGTCATCGCCGGCGACGGAGGCGATGGCAGCGCGTCGATGCGCCGCGAGAAATTCGTCCCGTTCGGCGGGCCGGACGGCGGCGACGGCGGCCGGGGCGGCAGCGTTTACGCGATCGCCGACCGCAACATCAACACGCTGATCGACTACCGTTACGCGAAGAAGCACCTCGCGCGCAACGGCGAAAACGGCCGCGGCTCGGATTGCTACGGCAAGGGTGGCGACGATGTCACGCTGCGCATGCCGGTCGGCACGATCATCAGCGACATGGATACCGGCGAGCTGATCGCCGATCTGACCGAGCACGACCAGCGGGTGATGCTCGCGCAGGGCGGCGCCGGCGGCCTCGGCAACCTGCATTTCAAGTCGAGCACGAACCGCGCGCCGCGCCAGAAGACGGACGGCAAGCCGGGCGAGCGGCGCATGCTGAAGCTCGAGCTGAAGGTGCTCGCCGACGTCGGCCTGCTCGGCATGCCGAACGCGGGCAAGTCGACCTTCATCTCGTCGGTGTCGAACGCGAAGCCGAAGATCGCCGACTACCCGTTCACGACGCTCGCGCCGAATCTCGGCGTGGTGCGTGTCGGGCCGAGCAAGAGCTTCGTGATCGCCGATATCCCGGGGCTGATCGAAGGGGCGGCCGAAGGCGCGGGCCTCGGGCATCAATTCCTGCGCCACCTGCAGCGTACCGGCGTGCTGCTGCATCTGGTCGATCTCGCGCCGTTCGACGAAAGCGTCGATCCGGTCGCGGAAGCGACGGCGATCGTCGGCGAGCTGCGCAAGTACGACGAGGCGCTCTACGAGAAGCCGCGCTGGCTCGTGCTCAACAAGCTGGACATGGTGCCGGAAGACGAGCGCGAGGCGCGCGTCGCGGATTTCCTCGACCGCTTCGGCTGGGACGGCCCCGTGTTCGAGATCTCCGCGCTGACGGGCCAGGGCTGCGAAGCGCTGTGCTACGCGATCTACGACTACCTCTCCGAACATTCGGACGCGCATCGCGCGGCGGAGGCGGAGGATCTCGCGGCGGACGTGCGTTTCCGCGAGGCGCCGTCGGCGAAGGGTGGTGCGGCGCCGGGCGACGACGCCTGAACGGTTCGCTGACGCGCCGGGCGTGCCGCCCGGCGTTGGCGTTCCATCGGGCCCGGCCGGGGCGGGCATCAGATACAGGAGACAGTGCAGGATGCGTTCGATCATCGCGGATTCGAAGCGATTGGTGGTGAAGGTGGGCTCCAGCCTCGTGACCAACGACGGCAAGGGGCTCGATCATGCTGCAATCGGCCGCTGGGCAGCCCAGATCGCTGCGCTGCGTGCGCAGGGCAAGGAAGTCGTGCTCGTCAGTTCGGGCGCGATCGCCGAAGGCATGCAGCGGCTCGGCTGGAGCAAGCGGCCGCGGGAAATCGACGAGTTGCAGGCCGCCGCCGCGGTCGGCCAGATGGGGCTCGCGCAAGTCTACGAAAGCCGCTTTACCGAGCACGGCATCCGCACCGCGCAGATCCTGCTCACGCACGCCGACCTGGCGGATCGCGAGCGCTATCTGAACGCGCGTTCGACGCTGCTCACGCTGCTGCGGCTCGGCGTCGTGCCGATCATCAACGAGAACGACACGGTCGTCACCGACGAAATCAAGTTCGGCGACAACGACACGCTCGGCGCGCTCGTCGCGAACCTGATCGAAGGCGATGCACTGATCATCCTCACCGACCAGTCGGGGCTGTTCACGGCCGATCCGCGCAAGGACCCGAATGCGACGCTCGTCGGCGAGGCCAACGCGGGCGCACCGGAGCTCGAGGCGATGGCCGGCGGGGCCGGTTCGAGTCTGGGCCGCGGCGGAATGCTGACGAAGATCCTCGCTGCGAAGCGGGCGGCACACAGCGGCGCGAATACCGTGATCGCAAGCGGCCGGGAGTCCGACGTGCTCGTGCGTCTGGCGGCCGGAGAGGCGATCGGCACGCAACTGATCGCACGGACCGCGCGGATGGCGGCACGCAAGCAATGGATGGCCGATCATCTGCAGGTGCGCGGCCATGTCGTGATCGATGCCGGCGCGGTCGAGAAGCTGACGGCCGGCGGCAAGAGCCTGCTGCCGATCGGCGTCACCGACGTGCAGGGCGCGTTCGCGCGCGGCGAGGTGATCGCGTGTGTCGGCCCGGACGGGCGCGAGGTGGCGCGCGGGCTCACGAACTACAGCAGCGCGGAAACGAAGCTGATTCACCGCAAGCCGAGCGGCGAGATCGAGGCCGTGCTCGGCTACATGCTGGAGCCCGAACTGATTCATCGCGACAACCTCGTGCTGGTGTGATCGCCAGCCGGTTTTCGTCGTCGAAATGAAAAAGCCCGCATCGCGCGGGCTTTTCGTTGCAGCGGGGCGATGCGGGCGACGGGCCCCCGCGCGCCGTCAGCGCAGCTGCGTCATCGCGGTGCGGTGGAACCGGATGTTTTCGAGGATCTGCCGGGTGGAGCCCTGGGGCATCTTGTTCGAACAGAAGTAGTCCTGGTAGAGCGCGGAGTGGTAGGCGTTCAGCTCGCCGTTCTCGATGCGCCGCCAGTCGTTCTCGACGGTGCGATCCCAGCCGTTGTGGTCCGCGTTCAGGCCGGCGTACTGGCGCCATTCGTAGGTGTCGCAGCGGATGCCTTCGTAGTTCACGTTGCGCGCGCCGGCGGGGCTCGTGATCACGACGGCGTAGCGCACGACGCCGTCGGTGCCGACGTCGAGCGACTTCGCATCGACGAAGAACTTGAGCGGCGTGTTCTGCGACACGTTGAATGGCAGCAGATCGCCCGTTTGCGGCAGCGGCGGCAGCGTGTCGACGGCGTTTTCCTTCCAGGTTCCCTGCCGGTCGAGCAGGTACACGAACTCGCTGTCATCCTTGTTGGACGGCGCTTTCGAGTTCGCGCAACCGGCCAGGGCGGCCATCGCGGCGATCGATGCGAGCGCGAGAGCAATCGCTTTCAATATGCATTCCTCGTAAAAAAAGGGCGCGACACCAAGGTCGCGCCCGGTCATGCAGTCCAACTCGTCATTCGCCGACGATCACGCGGGGCGGCATCTCGTCGAGCGTGCTCGCTTCCACTTCGATCTCCGAACAGACTACCGATGCGTCGACAATCGTCAGCGTCTGGGCCTGTGCGCCGATGACGCGCGGATAGCGCGACACACGCGGCCCGCGCGGCTTCTCGGCTCGCTGCGCCGGGCGGCGCAGGAAGCGCGACAGTTCCGTCAGCGCCAACTGATAGACATCCCGCTTGAACTCGATCACCGCATCGAGCGGCACCCAGTACTCGTTCCAGCGCCACGCATCGAACTCCGGGTGATCGGTCGCGCGCAAGCAAATGTCGCAATCGCGTCCGACCATCCGCAGCAGGAACCAGATCTGCTTCTGGCCGCGGTAATGACCGCGTACTTCGCGTTTGATGAACTTGTCAGGCACCTCGTAACGCAACCAGTCGCGAGTGCGGCCGATTATCTTGACGTGTTCCGGATGCAGGCCCGTTTCCTCGTGCAGTTCCCGGTACATCGCCTGCATGGGGGTCTCGCCGTACTTGATCCCACCTTGAGGAAACTGCCAGGAATGCTCGCGGAGCCGCTTGCCCCAAAACACCTCGTTGCGCGCGTTCAAGAGGATGATGCCGACGTTCGGGCGAAAGCCTTCACGATCCAGCATACAACCACCTTCGAATCCTTTAAAATTGCTTTGATTATAAACAGATAACGGGCGCTGCGCACCGTGACGGAGCGAATCCGCGCGGGGTACGCCGGCTGAATTGTCCCTGATTAGTCTGCTACGTCGTCTGCGCCATCGTCGTCCCTCGTTGTTCGCCGCGCGCAGCTTTTTCACCTTGAAACTTTTTCGGGCGCCCCGCCTGGGGGCGCCGTTTTTGGAACCGTCCGCATGAAAGCTTCCCGTTTCTTTATCGGCACCCTGAAAGAGGCACCCGCCGACGCAGAGATCGTCAGCCACAAGCTGATGGTCCGCGCCGGCATGATCCGTCGCGTCGCCGGCGGCATCTACAACTATCTGCCGGTCGGCCTGCGTTCGATTCGCAAGGTCGAGGCGATCGTGCGCGAGGAAATGAACCGGGCGGGCGCCATCGAGCTGCTGATGCCGGCCGTGCAGCCGGCCGAGCTGTGGCAGGAATCGGGCCGCTGGGAACAGTACGGCCCCGAGTTGCTGCGCTTCAAGGACCGCAAGGACAACGATTTCGTGATCGGGCCGACGCACGAGGAAGTCGTCACCGACATCGCACGCAACCAGATCAAGAGCTACCGGCAGATGCCGGTGAACTTCTACCAGATCCAGACGAAGTTCCGCGACGAGATCCGTCCGCGCTTCGGCGTGATGCGCGGCCGCGAATTCATCATGAAGGACGCGTATTCGTTCGACAAGGATGCGGCGGGCCTGAACGAGTCGTACCGCAAGATGTACGACGCGTACGTGCGCATCTTCACGCGCCTCGGCCTCGAGTTCCGCGCGGTGGCGGCCGACAGCGGCTCGATCGGCGGCAACTTCTCGCACGAATTTCACGTGATCGCCGACACCGGCGAGGACGCGATCGCGTACTGCCCGACGTCCGAATTCGCGGCGAACGTCGAGGCGGCCGAAGCGCTGCCGCTGATTGCCGAGCGCGCGGCGCCGGCCGAAACGATGGAAAAGGTCGCGACGCCCGGCAAGGCGAAGTGCGAGGCCGTCGCCGAACTGCTGTCGATCCCGCTCGAGCGCACGATCAAGTCGATCGTGCTCGCGACCGACAATGAAGGCGCCGAGCCGACCATCTGGCTCGTGATGCTGCGCGGCGATCACGATCTGAACGAGATCAAGGTGTCGAAGCTGCCGGGCCTGAAGAACCACCGCTTCGCGACCGAGCAGGAAATCGTCGAGTGGTTCGGCACGCCGCCGGGCTACCTCGGGCCGGTCGGCACGAAGAAGCCGGTGAAGGTGATCGCCGACCGCACGGTCGCGAACATGAGCGACTTCGTCGTCGGCGCGAACGAGGTCGACTATCACATCGCGGGCGTGAACTGGGGCCGCGACCTGCCGGAGCCGGAAGTTGCCGACGTGCGCAACGTGAAGAAGGGCGATCCGTCGCCGGACGGCAAGGGCGTGATCGACATCTGCCGCGGCATCGAGGTCGGCCACGTGTTCCAGCTCGGCACCAAGTACTCGGAAGCGATGGGCGCGACGTTCCTCGACGAGTCGGGCAAGCCGCAGCCGATGCTGATGGGCTGCTACGGCGTCGGCATCACGCGTATCCTCGGTGCGGCGATCGAGCAGAACTTCGACGACCGCGGCATCATCTGGCCCGAGTCGATCGCGCCGTTCGAGGTCGTGCTGTGCCCGATGGGCTACGACCGCAGCGACATGGTGCGCGAGACGGCCGACAAGCTGTACGCGGAACTCGTCGCCGCGGGCATCGACGTGATCCTCGACGATCGCGGCGAGCGCCCGGGCGTGATGTTCGCCGACTGGGAGCTGATCGGCGTGCCGCATCGTCTCGTGATCGGTGAGCGCGGCCTGAAGGAAGGCAAGGTCGAATACCAGGGCCGCCGCGACGCCGAAGCGACGCTGCTGCCGGCCGACGCGGCCGCGGCGACGGTCGCCGAGAAGATCCGCGCCGCGCTCGCGCACTGAGCGCGGCGACCGGGGACACGATGGAATACACGTTCCTGTCCGCCACCGTGCTCCTCGTGCTGATCACGGACCCGCTCGGCAACATCCCGCTGTTCATTTCGGCGATGCGGGATGTGCCGCGCGAGCGGCGCGTGAAGCTGATCCTGCGCGAAGTAGGGATCGCGTTCGTGATCCTGCTGTTCTTCATGCTGGTCGGCGATCGCTTTCTGCGGATGATGAGCCTCACCGACCTGTCGCTGCGGCTCGGCGGCGGGATCGTGCTGTTCCTGATCGCGCTGCGGATGATTTTCCCGCATCCGGACGGCGCGCTGGGCAGCGATCCGCGCGCGGGCGGCGAGCCGTTCATCGTGCCGCTCGCGATTCCGGCGCTGGCGGGGCCGTCCGCGCTCGCGACGGTGATGCTGATGACGTCGCAGGCGCCCGGCAAGATGCTCGAGTGGGTCGGCGCGCTGACGGTCACGATGCTCGTCTGCGCGATCACGCTGGTGCTGGCCGAACGGATCCAGCAGTGGCTCGGCGAGCGGACGGTCGCGGCGTTCGAGCGGCTGATGGGGCTCGTGCTCGTCGCGATCTCGGTCGAGATGCTGCTGGCCGGCATTCGCGCGTTCGTGCACCAGTTATAAGCAGGCGGCGCGGAAACAAAAAAGCGGCGCCCCGGGCAACCGGCGCGCCGCTTTCTATTTGTATGGCGGGTATATGGCGGACAGCGCGGCGATCAGACGTTCGCGGTTAGCGCGCGGATCGTCGGCAGGTTGCGCCAGTAGCCCTTCGCGTCCATCCCGCAGCCGAACACGTAGCGGTCCGGCACCGAGAAGCCGCAGAAGTCGGGGTGCAGCGGTTTCGCCTTCGTGAGCGTCTTCTCGCACAGCACGGCGGACATGAAGCGCTTCGCGCCCATGTCGAGGATGCGGTCGCGGATCGCGGCCATCGTCTCGCCTTCGTCGAGGATGTCGTCGAGTACGAGCACGATGCGGTCCTTCACCGATTCGCGCGGTGCGACGCGCCAGTGCATCTCCGGGCTGCCCTGCGTCGTGTTGCGGTAGCGGGTCAGGTGGATGTAGTCGAATTCGAGCGGGAAATCGAGATGCGGCAGCAGCATCCCGGTAAACACTGCGGCGCCGCCCATCACCGAGAGAACGAGCGGGAACGCGTCGCCGATCTCGGCGCGGATCGCGTCGGCCATCTTCGAGATCGACGCGTTGACGGCGTCGGCCGAGACGATCTCTTCGGAGTGGTCGAAAATGTGGAGGGCTTCTTCGCGGTTCATGTGTTCTGGCGGGCAGTCGGTATACAAATAAGGATGAAGCAGAACGGCCGGCGCGCGCTACGGCAAAAACCCGCGCGCCGGCCGACGGGCGAAATCAGCGCATGCCGGGCATCATGCCCTTCAGCCCGCGCATCATCTTCTGCATGTTGCCGCCCTTCAGCTTCTTCATCATCGTACGCATCTGGTCGTACTGGTTCAGCATCCGGTTGACTTCCTGCACCGGCACGCCCGCGCCGGCTGCAATGCGGCGCTTGCGCGTCGCCTTGATGATTTCGGGTTTCGCGCGCTCGGCGGGCGTCATCGAGCTGATGATGCCTTCCATCCGGCGGATCGACTTCTCGGCCTGGCCCATGTCGGCGCCGGCCGCCGCCTGCTGGAACTGCGCGGGCAGTTTGTCCATCAGCGACGACAGGCCGCCCATGTTCTTCATCTGCGAGATCTGCGCGCGGAAATCGTTCAGGTCGAAGTCGCCGCCTTTCTTGACCTTGTCGGCGAGCTTCTGCGCGGCCTGGACGTCGACGCCGCGCTGCGCCTCCTCGACGAGCGCGAGGATGTCGCCCATGCCGAGGATCCGGTTCGCCATCCGGTCGGGGTGGAACACCTCGAGGCCGTCGAGCTTCTCGGCGACGCCGACGAACTTGATCGGCTTGCCCGTGATGTGGCGCACCGACAGCGCGGCGCCGCCGCGCGAGTCGCCGTCGAGCTTGGTCAGCACGACGCCGGTGAGCGGCAGCGTGTCGTTGAAGGCCTTCGCGGTGTTGACCGCGTCCTGGCCGAGCATCGCGTCGACGACGAACAGCGTTTCGGCCGGCTTCAGCACGCCGTGCAGCGCGGCGATTTCCTGCATCATCGCCTCGTCGATGCCGAGGCGGCCGGCCGTGTCGACGATCAGCACGTCATGGTAGTGGCGCTTCGCCCAGTCGACGGCCGCGAGCGCGATGTCGACGGGCTTCTGGTCCGGCGTGGACGGGAAGAAATCGGCGCCGACCTGTTCGCTCACCGTTTTCAGCTGCATGATCGCGGCCGGGCGATACACGTCGCACGACACGGTCAGCACCTTCTTCTTGTACTTCTCGCGCAGCAGCTTCGCGAGCTTGCCGGCGGTCGTGGTCTTGCCCGCGCCTTGCAGGCCGGCCATCAGGATCACCGCGGGCGGCGTGACCGCGAGGTTCAGCTCGGCGGCCTTGCCTTCGTAGTCGCCGCCGATCACGGCGGTGAGTTCCTTCTGGACCACGCCGACGAGCGCCTGGCCCGGCGACAGGCTGCTGATCACTTCTTCGCCGAGCGCCTTTTCCTTGACCTTGGCGATGAATTCGCGGACGACCGGCAGCGACACGTCGGCTTCCAGCAGCGCGAGACGCACCTCGCGGAGCATCTCCTGCGTATTCGCCTCGGTGAGCCGGGCCTCGCCGCGCAGCGTCTTGACGACGCGCGCCATCCGTTGAGTGAGATTGTCGAGCATGGGGAGCGATGGACAGTGGGGCCCGAAGGCGCGGCGGAACCGAACAAAGGGAGCCGTCGCGGGGAGGGGGCCTAGTGTAAACTTCGAACATGGATATTGTACTGTATGCCCTCACCGCATTCCTGTACGGCGGCCTCGCCGTCGCAGGCTGGCGTGCGCACCGCCAGGGTGCGACGCCGCTCGTCGCGAGCGTGCCGGCCGTGCCGGTCCCGGCGTCCGCCGCGTCCGGGATGAGCGGGGCCGGCCGCGCGCTGCTGTTCGCCGCGCTAGTCGCGCACGGCGTGCTGCTGCACATGACGATCTTTCCGAACGACGCGATGGTGTTCGGCTTCGCGTTCGCGCTGTCCGCGATGTTCTGGCTCGGCGCCGGCATCTACTGGATCGAGAGCTTCTTCTTCCCGCTCGACAGCCTGCGCCTGCTGGTGCTGCCGCTCGCGTGCGGCGCGTCGCTGCTGCCGCTGATATTCGGCGGCGTGCGGGTGCTGCCCTATGCCGCGGCGCCGCTGTTCAAGCTGCATTTCCTGATCGCGAACATCGCGTACGGCCTCTTCGCGATCGCCGCGCTGCACGCGATCCTGATGCTGATGGTCGAGCGGCGTCTGCAGTCGCTCAGGAGCGGCGGGCGCGACGGCTCGACGGGCTGGATCGCGAGCTGGCTCGAAACGCTGCCGCCGCTGCTCACGCTCGAGAAGCTGCTGTTCCGCCTGATCGGCGCCGGCTTCGTGCTGCTGACGCTGACGCTCGCGTCGGGCATCCTGTTCAGCGAGCAGGTCGACGCGCGCGCGTTGCGGCTCGATCACAAGACGGTGTTCGCGATCCTGTCGTGGCTGATGTTCGGCGGCCTGCTGGTCGCCCGCAAGACGTCGGGCTGGCGTGGCCGCGGGGCCGCGCGCTGGGTGCTCGTGTCGTTCGCCGCGCTGCTGCTCGCGTATGTCGGCAGCCGGTTCGTTTTCGAGGTGCTGCTGCACCGCTCCGTGGTTTGACCGCAGGTTTCCGATGCGACAGATTCTTCTCCTGATTCTTCTCTTCTTCGCGGGTTCGTGGCTTGCGCGCAAGCTGCGCCACGCGCAGGAACAGGCGCAGGCGCGCGGCGGTCGCGGCACCGGTAACGGCGGTGCGCCCGGCGCCGGTGCCGCGCGCCCGAACGGCGACGCGCGCTCGCTGCCCGAACCGATGGTGCGCTGCGCCGAGTGCGGCGTGCATGCGCCGAAGGGCGATGCCATCGCCGCGAGCGGCGAATACTTCTGCAGCGCCGAGCATGCGCAGCGCCACGCCGCGCGCGTGAACGGCCGCGACGCGCGATGAGCGACGCGCCGGTGTTGTCGGTCGACGCGAACGGCTGGGTGCGCGAAGCGCGCCATGCGCCGTCGCCGAACTTCGAGGCGCGGCCCGCGGGTGCGGTGCCGACGCTCGTGGTCGTCCACAACATCAGCCTGCCGCCCGGCGAATTCGGCGGCGACGCGATCGAGGCGCTGTTCCTGAATCGCCTCGACTGCGATGCGCACCCCTATTACCAGAGCCACCTGCGCGGCGTGCGCGTGTCCGCCCATTTCCTGATCCGCCGCGGCGGCGAGCTCGTGCAGTTCGTGTCGTGCGACGAGCGCGCATGGCATGCGGGCTCGTCCGAGTTCTTCGGCCGCACGCGCTGCAACGACTTCTCGATCGGCATCGAGCTCGAGGGGGCCGACGACGTGCCGTTCGACGATGCGCAATACGCGGTGCTCGCCGCGCTCTCGCGCGCGCTCGCCGCGCGCTACCCGGTCGATGCGTTCGCCGGGCATTCGGACGTCGCGCCGGGCCGCAAGACCGACCCGGGCCCGCATTTCGATTGGCAACGCTTCGCGAGCGATGCCGGTTTTTCCGCCGAATACTTTCCTTTCCGTCAGCACTGATCGCGGGGTTTTTTGATCGGAGAAAGTTTTTTCTCCGATCAATGCCTTGCCGCGTCTGCGCGTGAGCGATGTCAAGACCTCTATCGCAAATTATCCGTTTGGACGTCCTCCGAATGTCCACTATACTTGGTGCCAGTTGAGCGGTTCTGTACTAGATATAGTGTGTGTCGCAGGGGAAAACCCGAGCGGCACCGGCCGGCGGGCAACGTCGGCGGACAGGGTTCTCAAGGCGGCGCGTCAGGCCGGGCGGTCCGGGCGTCGCGACCAGCGCAGCGAACATCGACGGGGCAGGGTACACATGACGAAGCACACGACCGGCCGGGTTGTCGCGCATCGACCGAACCGGCTTCCCCGGCGCATCGCTCGCCTCTTACCGCTCGCGCACCGCATTGCGCAGCGTTCGTTTTAATCCGCGGTTCTCTCCGCACCATCCAACACCAGGAGCTTTGCACATGCAAACCACCGACAACGCGACGTCCCAGTACGAGAGCGCCTCGAGCCGTCCGCTCGGCGGGACCGAACAGGGCGCGAAGGCGCTCGCGCCGCAGGCCACGTTCGCCGACTACAAGGTGATCCGCCGCAACGGCAGCGTGGTGTCGTTCGAACCCTCGAAGATCGCGATCGCGGTGACCAAGGCTTTCCTGGCCGTCAATGGCGGGCAGGGCGCGGCATCGGCGCGCGTACGCGAGCAGGTCGAGCAACTGACGCACAACGTCGTTCGCGCGCTCGTGCGCAGCCGCCCGAACGGCGGTACGTTCCATATCGAAGACATCCAGGATCAGGTCGAACTCGCGCTGATGCGCGGCGGCGAGCACAACGTCGCGCGTGCGTACGTGCTGTACCGCGAGAAGCGTCACCTCGAGCGCCAGCATGCGGGCGAGGAAGCGGCGGCAGCGGGCGGCGAGTCGACCACCGGCATCAACGTCGTCGACAACGGCGTCACGCGTCCGCTCGACCTGAACGCGCTGCGCGCGCTGATCGTGTCGGCGTGCGACGGCCTCGGCGCTGCGGTTAACCCTGACCCGATCGTCGCGGAGACGGTGAAGAACCTGTACGACGGCGTGCCGATGAGCCAGGTCTACGACTCGGCGATCCTCGCGGCGCGCACGATGATCGAAAAGGATCCGGCATACAGCCAGGTCACGGCCCGCATCCTGCTGCACACGATCCGTCGCGAGATCCTCGGCGAGGAAGTCGTGCAGGCCGAGATGTCGACCCGCTACGCCGAATACTTCCCGCAGTTCCTGAAGCGCGGCGTGGACGCCGGCCTGCTCGACGACAAGCTGCTGCAGTTCGACCTGAAGCGCCTCGGCGAAGCGCTCGACGCGAACCGCGACCTGCAGTTCGGCTACCTCGGCCTGCAGACGCTGTACGACCGCTACTTCCTGCACGTCGAAGGCACCCGCATCGAAATGCCGCAGGCATTCTTCATGCGCGTCGCGATGGGCCTGTCGCTGAACGAGATCGACCGCGAAACGCGCGCGATCGAGTTCTACAACGTGCTGTCGAGCTTCGACTTCATGAGCTCGACGCCGACGCTGTTCAACTCGGGCACGCACCGCTCGCAGCTGTCGTCGTGCTACCTGACGACGGTCGCCGACGATCTCGACGGCATCTATGAGGCGCTGAAGGAAAACGCGCTGCTGTCGAAGTTCGCCGGCGGCCTCGGCAACGACTGGACGCGCGTGCGCGCACTCGGCTCGCATATCAAGGGCACGAACGGCAAGTCGCAAGGCGTGGTCCCGTTCCTGAAGGTCGTGAACGACACGGCCGTCGCGGTGAACCAGGGCGGCAAGCGCAAGGGCGCGGTCTGCGCGTACCTCGAATCGTGGCACCTCGACATCGAGGAGTTCCTGGAGCTGCGCAAGAACACCGGTGACGACCGTCGCCGCACGCACGACATGAACACGGCGAACTGGATTCCCGACCTGTTCATGAAGCGCGTGATGGAAGGCGCCGACTGGACGCTGTTCTCGCCGTCGACCTGCCCGGACCTGCACGACAAGTTCGGCGCGGAATTCGAGGCGGCTTACACGGCTTACGAAGACAAGGTCGCGCGCGGCGAGATCAAGCTGTTCAAGAAGATCCCGGCGCAGCAGCTCTGGCGCAAGATGCTCGGCATGCTGTTCGAGACGGGCCACCCGTGGATCACGTTCAAGGATCCGTGCAACGTGCGCTCGCCGCAGCAGCACGTCGGCGTCGTCCACTCGTCGAACCTGTGCACGGAAATCACGCTGAACACGAGCGACACCGAAATCGCGGTGTGCAACCTCGGCTCGGTGAACCTCGTCGCCCACCTGGTGAAGCAGGCCGACGGCAGCTACGCGCTCGACCATGACAAGCTCAAGCGCACGATCAGCGTCGCGATGCGCATGCTCGACAACGTGATCGACATCAACTACTACGCGGTGCCGAAGGCGCGTAACTCGAACCTGAAGCACCGCCCGGTCGGCATGGGCATCATGGGCTTCCAGGACTGCCTGCACCTGCTGCGCACGCCGTACGCGTCGCAAGCGGCGGTCGAGTTCGCCGACCGTTCGATGGAAGCCGTCTGCTACTACGCGTACTACGCGTCGACCGAGCTGGCCGAGGAGCGCGGCCGCTACTCGAGCTACCGCGGCTCGCTGTGGGATCGCGGCATCCTCCCGCAGGACACGCTGAAGCTGCTGACGGAAGCGCGCGGCGGCTACGTCGAGGTCGACACGTCGGAATCGCTCGACTGGACGACGCTGCGTGCGCGGATCGCCACGCACGGCATGCGCAACTCGAACTGCGTCGCGATCGCGCCGACGGCGACGATCTCGAACATCATCGGCGTGTCGGCCTGTATCGAGCCGACCTTCCAGAACCTGTACGTGAAGTCGAACCTGTCGGGCGAATTCACGGTGGTGAACGAATATCTCGTCCGCGACCTGAAGGAGCGCGGCCTGTGGGACGAAGTGATGGTCGCCGACCTGAAGTACTTCGACGGCATGCTGTCGCGCATCGACCGCATCCCGGCCGACCTGCGCGCGATCTACGCGACCGCGTTCGAGGTCGACCCGACGTGGCTGGTCGAAGCGGCATCGCGTCGCCAGAAGTGGATCGACCAGGCGCAGTCGCTGAACATCTACATGGGCGGCGCGTCGGGCAAGAAGCTCGACGAGGTGTACAAGCTCGCATGGCTGCGCGGCCTGAAGACGACCTACTACCTCCGCACGATGGCGGCGACGCACGTCGAGAAGTCGACGGTCGCGCACGGCGCGCTGAACGCGGTGCCGACGGGCGGTGCGGGCAGCGGCGGTGCAGGCGGTTCGGGCAGCGGCGGCGCGCAAGGCGCGGCGGGCGGCTTCGGTGCGGCAGGCGGCGCTGCATCGTCGGGTACGGTCAACGCGGCGCCGGCGCTCGCGCCGGTGGAAGCAGACGGTCCGGTGTGCACGATGCGTCCGGGCGACCCCGGCTTCGACGAGTGCGAAGCGTGCCAGTAACGCAGTGCGCCTGACCTGAGAAGCAGGCCTGGGCGGCGCGCACGACGACCGATCGAGGTTGAAGTGTGCGCCGCTCTCAACTAAAAAAATGATAAGGAATCTGTAACGCGACACCTGCGTTGCAGGCAGTGACAAGCGATCGAAACAGCCCCGACGACGTCGCGTTTCGATCAGCGTTCGACGCGTCGAGCGCACCTCGCGATACAAGCGCGACTCACGTCGCGCGCTGCATGAATGACGATGCGTTGCTCAAAGTGTTGTATCGAGGTCGCAACGCGAATCGAAAAAAGGATTTTTCGTGAGCGAACCCTTTTATCGCTCAGGAAAAGATGGTACAAACCGTTCTAAATTGATGGTGAGAATTTATGCTCAACTGGGATGACGAGAAGACTGCCGTAACCCCCGCGAGCGGAGCGCAGCAAAACGCGATGCGCACCTCCGCCGGGATGGCTGTCGGAATGCAGGCTGCAACGCCTGCCGCCCATCAGGTCCGTGACATTTTCGAAGGCGATCTTGCGGTGCCGCCGCAAGCATCGGCTGTTCCCGCCGGCGGTACGGAAGCGCGGGTCAATGTCGCCGACAAGCGCATCATCAACGGCCAGACTGACGTCAATCAGCTGGTGCCGTTCAAGTACAAGTGGGCGTGGGAAAAGTATCTGGCCGGTTGCGCGAACCACTGGATGCCGCAGGAAATCAACATGTCCCGCGACATCGCACTGTGGAAGGACCCGAACGGTCTGACCGAGGACGAGCGCCGCATCGTGAAGCGCAACCTCGGCTTCTTCGTGACGGCCGATTCGCTCGCGGCGAACAACATCGTGCTCGGCACGTACCGCCACATCACGGCGCCCGAGTGCCGGCAGTTCCTGCTGCGCCAGGCGTTCGAGGAAGCGATCCACACGCACGCGTACCAATACATCGTCGAATCGCTCGGCCTCGACGAAGGCGAGATCTTCAACGCATACCACGAGGTCACGTCGATCCGCGCGAAGGACGAATTCCTGATCCCGTTCATTCATACGCTGACGGACCCGGCCTTCAAGACCGGCACGCTCGAAGCGGATCAGAAGCTGCTGAAGTCGTTGATCGTGTTCGCCTGCATCATGGAAGGCCTGTTCTTCTATGTCGGGTTTACGCAGATCCTCGCACTCGGCCGCCAGAACAAGATGACGGGTGCTGCGGAGCAATATCAGTACATCCTGCGCGACGAGTCGATGCACTGCAACTTCGGCATCGACCTGATCAACCAGATCAAGCTCGAGAACCCGCATCTCTGGACCGCCGAATTCCGCGCCGAGATCCGCGAGCTGTTCAAGCAGGCTGTCGAACTCGAATACCGCTACGCCGAGGACACGATGCCGCGCGGCGTGCTGGGTTTGAACGCGTCGATGTTCAAGAGCTATCTGCGCTTCATCAGCAACCGCCGTTGCCAGCAGATCGGCCTCGACCCGCTGTTCCCGAACGAGGAAAACCCGTTCCCGTGGATGAGCGAGATGATCGACCTGAAGAAGGAACGCAACTTCTTCGAGACGCGTGTGATCGAGTATCAGACGGGGGGCGCGCTGTCCTGGGAATAACCCGCAGCAGCGAACCCGTTACATGATGGAGCAGCCGGTGGCCTCTCGGCCCCGGCCCAAGGTTTAGGAGCAAGAACGCCTGATGCAAAGCATGCCCGGTGCCTTAGCGGCCCAACGATACGACAGGCACTTTGCGAACCCTTCAGTGGGATGGGCAAACTTCCCTCCGGAAAAAGCGGACGGCCGTGTGGCGGTCCGCTTGATCAAGCGATTAGGGGTAGCGGCGCGAGGTGCGCCGGCTACCGACTTGATTTGGCGCGCGAGGCCGGGTGGTCACGCGCGCCATACCGTATTCATTAGCGTAAGCGCGCGGTATCTGCGTACGCCGATGAATAGCCCGCTTCGAAGCGCACGTCCTGAACAGCGTCCGCGGGAAGCGGGTTTTGACGAAGGGTGTAGTTTGAACTGACTCTCATCTGAACCTGAAGGAGAACAACATGGCTACTGCCAAGAAGAAACCGGCTGCTAAGAAGGTTGCTGCAAAGAAGACCGTTGCGAAGAAGGCTGCTGCTCCGGCGAAGAAGGCCGCGGTGAAGAAGGTTGCTGCGAAGAAGGTCGCGGTGAAGAAGGTTGCCGCGAAGAAGGCAGCACCGGCTAAGAAGGCCGCTGCAAAGAAGGTCGCAGCCAAGAAGGTCGCAACGAAGAAGGTTGCAGCCAAGAAAGTCGCAGCGAAGAAGGTCGCGGTGAAGAAGGTTGCTGCAAAGAAGGCAGCACCGGCCAAGAAGGCCGCCGCGAAGAAGGTTGCAGCCAAGAAAGTCGCGGTGAAGAAGGTTGCCGCGAAGAAGGCCGCACCGGCGAAGAAGGCTGCCGCGAAGAAGGCCGCGCCCGCGAAGAAGGCTGCCGCGAAGAAGGCCGCGCCGGCGAAGAAGGCTGCCGCGAAGAAGGCTGCGCCCGCCAAGAAGGCTGCCCCTGCGAAGACGGCGGCCGCACCGGCGAAGAAGGCTGCTGCCCCGAAGAAGGCCGTCGTGAAGAAGGCCGCGCCGGCAACGACCGCGTCGACCGCATCGGTTGCGCCGGCATCGGGCGTGAAGACCGCGCTCAACCCGGCAGCCGCATGGCCGTTCCCGACCGGCAGCCGTCCGTAATCGCGGCTGAGCAGCATCACCCGGACACTCATGTGTCCGTGGGTTGAGTAGCGCTACTCAATCAGTCCCGCCATCTGGCTCAGCTCAGGTGGCGGGATTTTTTTCGTCCGTATTCGTCCGTATGGGTCATCGATCGGCGGGCCGACGCGAGCGCGGACGAAAACGGGCGGACGAAAAAAAACGCATGCGCGGCTTCGCACATGCGTTCGACCGCGGCTTGCGCCGCGTGCTGAGGATATCGGTTAGTGCGTGACGCGCGTGACGCCGCCGCTCGACAGCAGGCGTACGCGCTCGCCGGCGCGGAACGCTTCGCCGCTCGCTGCCTGCGTGATCGAGCGCAGGTCGCCGTTGTCGAGACGCACGGTGATTTCGACACCGTTCGCCGTGCTGAGGTTTTCGCCGACCGCGTTGCCGGCGACTGCACCGACGAGGCCGCCGGCGATCGCCGTCAGGATCGAACCTTTGCCGCCGCCGATCGCGCTGCCCGCGACCGCACCGAGTGCGCCGCCGCCGAGCGTGCCGATCGCGCTGCCGCCGCCGTCGGACTGGATGCGCACCGCGCGGACGCTTTCGACCGTGCCCATGCGGACAGTTTGTTCGCGCTGCGCCTGGCCGACGCTATAGACATCCGCCGAACCGGGTGCCGTGAAGCAGCCGGCGAGGGTCAGCGTGGCCGTCAGCATGGCCGCGAGCGTGAGGGTTTTTCTGGTCAACATCTTTGCTCTCCCACAATATTCATTTGAGACTGTAACCGAATGCAGTCTCGAAGCGTGCGTCGATTTCCTCGCGCGTCAGTACGTAAGTCTGGGGCCCTTGATGAGCGATCTTGAGCGAGCCCAACAGGCTCGCGAGGCGGCCCGTGGTTGCCCAGTCGAGACCGTGCTCGATGCCGTACAGCAAGCCGCCCCGGAAAGCGTCGCCGCAGCCGGTCGGATCGGCGATGCGCTCGGCCGGCACGACCGGAATCTGCTCCGTGCCCTGCTTGTGGCGGATGGTCGCGCCGTGCTCGCCGCGCGTAATGACGAGAGCGTCGACCCGGCTGGCGATTTCGTCTTCGGACCATCCCGTCTTGTCGCTCACCAGCTTGGCCTCGTAGTCGTTGACCGCTACATAGGTCGCAAGTTCAATGCTGCGGCGCAGCGTCGCACCGTCGAACAGCGGCAGGCCCTGGCCCGGATCGAACACGAACGGCACACCGGCGCGGGCGAGTTCTTCCACGTGCTGCACCATTCCGTCGAAACCGTCCGGGCCGACGATCGCGAGCTTGATGTCCGGCGCGTCGCCCGCATGGTTCAGGTGCGACTGCATCATCGCGCCCGGGTGGAATGCGGTGATCTGGTTGTTGTCGAGATCGGTCGTGATCATCGCCTGCGCGGTGTACGTATCGGGCAGCACGCGCACATGGTCGCGGCGCAGGCCGAGTTGGTCGAACCGGTCGAGATACGGCTGCGCGTCGAACGCGCCCATCGTGGCCATGATGCGCGCATCGCCGCCGAGCAGGTGCAGCGCGTACGCGATGTTGCCCGCACAGCCGCCGAACTCGCGGCGCATCGTCGGCACGAGGAAGCTCAGGTTGATGAGGTGCACCTGGTCGGGCAGGATGTGCTCGCGGAACCGCCCTTCGAAGGTCATGATGGAGTCGTAGGCGATCGAGCCGCAAATCAGCGTAGCCAAGGTGTGCGTTCCTGTAGAAATGAGGGGCCCTGCGCGACAACGCCGCGCGAAGGGCGCGGCGCGGCAGGGGAAAGCGGAAGAAAGCTTACTTCAGTGCGGCGAGCGCTGCATCGTAGTTCGGCTCGTCCTTGATTTCGCCGACGAGTTCCGCGTGGATCACCTTGTCCTGCGCGTCGAGCACCACCACCGCACGCGCGGTCAGGCCGTTCAGCGGGCCGCTCGTCACGTCGACGCCGTACGCGTTCGCGAATGCGCGGCCGGTGCGGAACGTCGACGCCGTCACGACGTTCGCGAGGCCTTCGGTCGTGCAGAAGCGCGTGGCGGCGAACGGCAGGTCGGCGGACACGACGATCACGACCGTGTTGTCGAGCGACGACGCGGCTTCGTTGAACTTGCGGGTGGACGTCGCGCAGGTCGGCGTGTCGAGGCTCGGCACGATGTTCAGCACCTTGCGCTTGCCGGCGAAGCTGGCGAGCGTCAGATCGGCGAGATCCTTGCCGACCAGCTTGAAATCGGCGGCTTGCGCGCCGACGGCCGGGAACGTGCCGGCGAGATCGATCGGGTTGCCACCCAGCGTAACTTTGCTCATGTTCGTGCTCCGAAATAGCGCGCCGCTCGGGCGCGCGGGTTGAGACGGGCGCGCAAGCGCGCCGCGGCGCGTCACGGATAGAAGATCTGGACGCGGAAATTCGAGGCCGGCGTGCCGTTCGTTTCGAGGCGGACGACCATCGTCTGCGTCGTGCCGGGCGGCAGCCCGGCGTCGATCGGCGTGCCCGGGCGCACGTAGTCGCGCGGCGCGAGCACGCGACGCACGGTGACGTGGTTGGTGTCGTCGAGCAGCGTGAGTTCGAGCGACGGGTACGCGAGTGCGACGCGGTAGCGGTTCGTCAGCGGCACCTTGAGTTCGAGCTCGCGCGGGCCGTCGAGCTGGCGCAGGTCGGTCGCGTCGAGCCGCAATCCGTCGATCGCGCGCGGCGGCGCGACCGTGCAGCCGAGCGGCGCGCACGCCTGCCGGAACCAGCCCTGCGTGGCGGGCCAGGAGATCATCAGCGTTTCGCGCTGCCACCACGCCAGTTGCGCGGCGAGCAGGGCGACCAGCGCGGCCGCGACGAGGCCGCCGAAAAAGCCGCCGAGCATCCCGCGCCGCTGCGGCGCGCGCGTCTCGCGCGTGACGGCGAACTGGGGACGATCGTCATCGGTCGGTGCGGCGGGGAACGGGACGGCCAGTTGGACGGCCGGTTGGTCGGCCGGCTGGACGTCTGGCTGGATGATCGGTTCGTCGGCCGCTGCTGTCGTCGGGGCCTTGTCGTGCCGGGCGAAGGTATCGGGTTCCGATGCGGTTTCGGTTTCGGTAACGGCGGGCGCGGGCCTGAACGCAAAGCGCGGTTCGCGCGGCGCGCGTTCGTCGTCGGGCGCCGCGAAGTGCGCGGGCACGACGGGTTCGACCGGTTCGGCGGCGGTTTCCGTTTCGGGCGGCAGGTGAGCGACGAAGCGCGGCTCGCGCGGGTCGCGCTCGACGGGCGCGGGCGACGACGCGGCTTCCCCGGTTTCCTGCGGTTCGTGCGGTTGCGGCGAATGCGGTTCGGCCGGTTGCTCGACGGCTGCCGAGGCATCGAGCTCGGCCGGAGACGACGCGAACGGCTCGGGCGTACCCGACAGATGGACGACGCCGGCTTCCGTGGACGGAAGCGCGAGCGGTATCAGCGGTTCGGTGCGCACGGTCTCGGCGCTGTGCTGCAGCGACGGATCGACGCCGCCGTCTAGCCACGGCGCCCACATGTCCCAGCCTTCCGGCTTGTAATCGGTGCCGGTCGGCAATTCGGGCGGCGCGTCGGTGGCGAACAGCCGAGCCGGGGCGGCCTGCTGGCGTGCGTCGCCGCCCTGCGGCGCGGCAGCCGGTTCGGTCAAGGCCGGCTCGGGCTGCCGCGCGTACTCGGGAACGAGCGATTCGGCGGCGTTGAAGACTTCGTGGCAATGCCCGCAGCGCACGAGCCCCTGGTGCAGCGAGAGCTGTTCCTGCTGCAGCCGGAAGACGGTTTCGCAATGAGGGCAGCGCGTCGCAAGAAGCATGTCGAGCCGGGCGGCCTGCTGGCCAGAGTGAAGGACAGCGCTATTCTAATGGCTTTCGCGGCGGGTTCCGGCGAGGCATACCCAACCTTCGTGCTCGCGCCAGACCGAGATGTCGACGTAGCGCGCATAGACGGCCGCCACTTCGTCGGCCTGGCGCGCGAGCACGCCGGACAGCGCGATGCGCCCGCCCGGCTTGACCTTCGACGCGAGCATCGACGCCATCAGCTTCAGCGGGTTCGACAGGATGTTCGCGACGACGATGTCGAATTCGCCGTCCGGGCAGGCGTCGGGCAGCCCGTACGTGACTTCCGCACGGTTGCGTTCGCTGTTCTGGCGCGCCGATTCGACCGCCTGCGGATCGATGTCGATCCCGATCACGGGGTTCGCCCCGCATTTCTTCGCCAGGATCGCGAGGATGCCCGAGCCGCAGCCGTAGTCGAGCACCGACTGGCCCGGCTTCACCGACTGCTCGAGCCATTCCATGCACAGCCGGGTAGTGGGGTGGCTGCCGGTACCGAACGCGAGGCCGGGATCGAGCTCGAGGACGAGCGCATCGGGATCGGGCGCATCGTGCCACGACGGCACGACCCAGATCCGCTCGCCGATCGGGATCGGCTCGAACTGCGACTGCGTGAGCCGCACCCAGTCCTGCTCCTCGACTTCGCGCACGACGAACTTCGGCGTTTCGGCGATGCCGATCTCGTTCGCGGCCGCCGCGAGCAGCACGGCCGGCTCGTGGTCGGCCGACAGCAGCGCGACCACGCGCGAATGCTGCCACGCGGTGCGATCGGGCACGAGGCCCGGCTCGCCGAAGAGCGGCTGTTCGTCGGGCGTGTCGGCGTCGGCGTCCTCGACGGACACCGACAGCGCGCCGAGATCGAGCAGCGCGTCGGACAGGGCCTCCGCATGCTCGCGGGCCAGTTCGACGACGAGTTCGCGATAACTCATGCTTACGCTTCTTCCGGTGCGACCTGCTGCTTCTGCGCGAGCCGGTTTTCGAGGTAGTGGATGCTGGTGCCGCCTTCGACGAACTTCGAGTCGATCATCAGCTCGCGGTGCAGCGGGATGTTGGTCTGGATGCCTTCGACGACCATTTCCGACAGCGCGATGCGCATCCGGCGGATCGCCTGTTCGCGCGTCGCGCCGTAGGTGATCAGCTTGCCGATCATCGAATCGTAGTTCGGCGGGACGAAATAACCATTGTACGCGTGCGAATCGACGCGCACGCCGGGGCCGCCCGGTGTATGCCACGACGTGATCCGGCCCGGCGACGGCGTGAACTTGAACGGATCTTCGGCGTTGATCCGGCATTCGATCGCATGCCCGCGGAACTGGATGTCGCGCTGGCGCAGCGCGAGCTTCTCGCCGGCCGCGATGCGGATCTGTTCCTGCACGATGTCGACGCCCGTGATCAGCTCCGATACCGGATGCTCGACCTGCACGCGCGTGTTCATCTCGATGAAGTAGAACTCGCCGTTTTCGTACAGGAATTCGAACGTGCCCGCACCGAGGTAGCCCATCTTCTTGCACGCGTCCGCGCAGCGGTCGCCGATGCGGTCGATCAGGCGGCGCGGAATGCCGGGCGCCGGCGCTTCCTCGATCACCTTCTGGTGGCGGCGCTGCATCGAGCAGTCGCGCTCGCCGAGCCAGATCGCGTTCTTGTGCGCGTCCGACAGCACCTGGATCTCGATGTGGCGCGGGTTCTCGAGGAACTTCTCCATGTACACCTGCGGGTTGCCGAACGCACGGCCGGCTTCCTCGCGGGTCATGTTGACCGCGTTGACGAGCGCGGCTTCGGTGTGCACGACGCGCATCCCGCGCCCGCCGCCGCCGCCAGCCGCCTTGATGATGACCGGATAGCCGATCGTGCGCGCAATCTTGACGATCTCCTTCGGATCGTCCGGCAACGCGCCTTCCGAGCCCGGCACGCACGGCACGCCGGTCTTGATCATCGTCTGCTTCGCGGTGACCTTGTCGCCCATCATGCGGATCGTTTCCGGACGCGGGCCGATGAACGTGAAGCCCGACTGCTCGACGCGCTCCGCGAAATCGGCGTTCTCCGACAGGAAGCCGTAGCCGGGGTGGATCGCCTCGGCATCGGTGACTTCCGCGGCGCTGATCAGCGCCGGCATGTTCAGGTAGCTCAGGTTCGACGGGGCCGGGCCGATGCAGACGGCTTCGTCCGCGAGGCGCACGTACTTGGCTTCCTTGTCGGCTTCCGAGTAGACGACCACCGTCTTGACGCCGAGTTCGCGGCACGCACGCTGGATGCGCAGCGCGATTTCACCGCGGTTGGCAATGAGGATTTTTTCAAACATAGCGAGTATTCGTCTCTTCGAGGGGCGCGCGAACGGCGCCTGGCGAGCATCGGCGGCGCGCGGCCGGCTGGGCCGCGCGGCGGGCTTAGCCGATCACGAAAAGCGGCTGGCCGTATTCGACGGCCTGGCCGTTCTCGACGAGGATTTCCTTGATCACGCCGGCCTTGTCCGACTCGATCTCGTTGAGCAGCTTCATCGCTTCGATGATGCAGATCGTCTGGCCTTCCTTGACCGTGTCGCCGGCCTGCACGAACGGGTCGGCGCCCGGCGACGGCGCGCGATAGAACGTGCCGACCATCGGCGACGTCACGACGTGGCCCTGCGGAGCGGCCGGTGCGGCTGCGGCGCCGGCGGCCGGCGCGGCAGCGCCTTCGGTCGGCAGCGCGGCCGACGGAGCGGGCGCGCTGACTTGCGGGGCATACCCAGCCGTCGGCTGCACGTAGACCGGCGGCGCGTTCTTGACGATACGCACCTTGCCTTCGCCTTCCGTCACTTCCAGCTCGGAGATGCCGGATTCGGAAACGAGGTCGATCAGAGTTTTCAGCTTACGAAGATCCATCGGGAATTCCCCTTTCAATACGTGAAAGCGCCGGTTAGCGGCCGGCGCTGAATCTAGATCGCGAAATCAGCCGCGCGACGCGCCTTGCAGCTTGTCCAGCGCGTACTCGAGCGCGTACAGATAACCCTTCCAGCCGAGCCCGCAGATCACGCCTTCGGCCTGGTCGGAAAAGTAGGAGTGGTGCCTGAACGCTTCGCGGCGATGCACGTTCGACAGGTGAACCTCGACGAACGGAATGCCAACGCCGGCGATCGCGTCCCGGATCGCAACGCTCGTATGCGTGTACGCGGCCGGATTGATCAGGATGAAGTCGGTCTGTTCCTCCCGCGCGGCCTGGATGCGGTCGACCAGCGCACCTTCATGGTTGCTCTGGAACGACGACAGCTCGGCGCCGGCCTCCTGGGCGCGCGCGGCAAGCGCCTGATCGATCTGCGCGAGCGTGACGCGGCCGTACACCTCCGGTTCCCGGGTGCCGAGAAGGTTCAGGTTGGGGCCGTGCAACACCAGCAATCGTGTCATGGTCGCTTCTATTTCTGCGGAATTGCGCGAACTTTAGCGCTATTTAGAGAAATTTGTCTAGTTTTGCCGAACGGCCAGACGCGTCGGACCCGCAAGAATTACCGGTGCGGATGCAAAGTATCGGCGAATTCACGCGAAATTGCGGCGAATGACCGGCAAATCGCCGCGAACGCGCAGGCCGTCGCTTGCGCAGATTACAGCGCGTCGAGCGTCTTTTTCAGCTCGGCCGGCTGGATTTGTCCTAATTTTGTCTCGCGGATCTTGCCGGTTTCGTCGATGACGACGGTAAACGGCAGCGCGCCGGCGGTATTTCCGAAATTGCGGGCCAGATCGGCGCCCGCATAGCCGCTGACGAAGACCGGATAATCGACCTTCACCTTCTGCAGGAAATTCTTCACGTTCTGCTCGGAATCCACGCCGATTCCGACGAAGCGGATGCCTTTCTGCTTGTACTGATGCGACAGCGCGACGAGCTCGGGCATTTCCTCGACGCACGGGCCGCACCACGACGCCCAGAAATTGACGACGACTTTCTGGCCCTTGAAGGCGGCCAGCGTGGCCGGCTTGCCGTCGACGCCGGTGAGCGACGACGCCCACAGCTGGTCGACCGGATTGCCGTGGGCGGCCGGCGCGGCGACGGCGACGCCGTCGTCCGTCGTGCCGCGGAACCAGTGGCCGGCGGCGATCCCGCCGGCAACGGCGGCGGCCGCGACCACCGCGAGCGCCAACATGCGTTTCATCATCATCGTTGAATCATTCCGGTTCGGAAGGGGCCTCGCCTGCCGCGACGAGTGCGCGCAGCGCGGCGGCGTCCGCGCGGGCGACGCGGCCGCGCGCGTCGGCCTTCACCGCGCCGCGCAGGTCGTCGCTCGCATACAGCGCGAGATGGATGCCGATCGCGTCCACGTCGCGCCGCGGGCGCCACAGGAAACTGAGCGTCTCGACGTCGCCGCGGCCCGCGAAATGCCGCGTCTCGGACACGTCGTACTGGACGTTCTGGTTCAGCAGGTAGATCGCGACGTCCTTCGGGTTGTCGGTGAATGCCTGCAAATGGATATCCGAATGCGCGTTCGCGGTGCCGTTCAGCACGGCGCCCGTCACATAAGGATGGAACTCGGCGAGCCGGCGCATCCAGTCGAGCGCGATCTCGCGCAGGCGGCGCAGTTCGTCCGGCTGCGTGTCGCTCTGGAACAGCGCGAGGTACTCGCGCAGTTCTTCCTCGATCTGGTCGTTATCCGGCAGCCATTCGCCCGCAACGCGCGAATCGCCCAGCAACTGGCGCGCGGCCTTGCGTTTCGCGCCGGCGTAGTCCAGCCCGTCCTCCGCGATCAGGCGGGCGGCGGACTGGGCGATTTCCTCGCGGACGCGCCGCGGGTCGACAAGAGGTTTGCGAGACATGATCCGGCAATCATACTCGATCGTCGCGGCGCCCGAGCACGGGTGCGGCGGCCCGCCGCCCGAGGGTGACGGCGCCGTTCGCCCGCATCGTTCGGGCCGCCGGGCATCGCAGGCCGTCAGTTACAATAGTGCTCTTTTGTGTCGCGGCCAGGTCGTTGGCCGGGCGCCGGCCGCACGGCCTCGCCGGCGCGCCGCGCACGCATCCTTTCCGAATCGACGGCGCCCGGCGGCGCGAAAGCATTCATCTATGCACATCCACATTCTTGGCATCTGCGGCACCTTCATGGGCGGTCTCGCCGTACTCGCACGCGCGGCGGGCCACACGGTGACGGGTTGCGACGCGGGCGTCTATCCGCCGATGAGCACGCAGCTCGAGGCGCAGGGCATCACGCTGATCGAGGGCTACGGCGCGGAGCAGATCGACCTGAAGCCGGACCTGTTCGTGATCGGCAACGTCGTCACGCGCGGCAATCCGCTGATGGAGGCGATCCTCGATCGCGGCCTGCCTTACGTGTCCGGCCCGCAGTGGCTTGGCGAGCACGTGCTGGCCGGCAAGTGGGTGCTCGCCGTGGCGGGCACGCACGGCAAGACGACCACGTCGTCGATGCTCGCGTGGCTGCTGGAAGACGCGGGGCTGAACCCGGGCTTCCTGATCGGCGGCGTGCCGCTGAACTTCGGCGTGTCCGCGCGGCTCACCGATTCGAGCTTCTTCGTGATCGAGGCGGACGAGTACGACACGGCATTCTTCGACAAGCGCTCGAAGTTCGTGCACTACCGGCCGCGCACCGCGGTGCTGAACAACCTGGAATTCGATCACGCCGACATCTTCCCCGATCTCGCCGCGATCGAGACGCAATTCCATCATCTGGTGCGCACCGTGCCCGGCGTCGGGCGGATCGTCACGAACGGCCGCTCCGACGCGCTCGAGCGCGTGCTGGCGCGCGGCTGCTGGAGCGAGGTCGAACGCTTCGGCGTCGACGGCGGCTGGCGGGCGCTGCCGGCCGAGGACGGCGTGCCGGTGGACGAACGCTTCGCGGTGTATCGCCAAGCCGAGCGTGTCGGCGAAGTCGCGTGGCAGGTGCAGGGCGACCACAACCGGATGAACGCGCTCGCGGCGATCGCCGCCGCGCGCCACGTCGGCGTGCCGCCCGCGCAGGCGGCCGTTTCGCTCGCCTCGTTCCGCAACGTGAAGCGCCGCATGGAAGTGCGCGGCAGCGTGGACGGCGTGACCGTCTATGACGATTTCGCCCACCATCCGACCGCGATCGACACCACGATCGCCGGCCTTCGCGCGCGCATCGGCCGCAAGAATGCCCGCATCCTCGCGGTGCTGGAGCCGCGCTCGAACACGATGAAGCTCGGCGTGATGAAGTCGCAATTGCCGTCGAGCCTCGCCGACGCCGATCTCGTGTTCGGCTACGGCGCGCCGACCGGGCGCGATGCGCTCGGCTGGAATCTCGCCGAAGCGCTCGCGCCGCTCGGCGAGCGTGCGCGCGCATTCGACGACCTGCACGTGCTGGTGAAGGCGGTAGTGGAGGCCGCGCGCCCGGGCGACCACGTGCTCGTGATGAGCAACGGCGGTTTCGGCGGCGTGCACCAGAAGCTGCTCGACGCGCTCGGGAGCCGCACGTGATCCTGTATCTGCACGGCTTCCGGTCGTCGCCGGAATCGCAGAAGTCACGGCTGCTCGCCGCGCGCATGGCCGAACTCGGCCGCACCGGCGAGTGGCGGTGCCCGTCGCTGTCGGTGTCGCCGCTCGACGCGATCGCGATCGCGGAAGCCGAGGTCGCGGGCGCGCGCGACGTGACCGTGATCGGCAGCTCGCTCGGCGGGTATTACGCGACGTGGCTCGCCGAAAAGCATGGCTGGAAAGCCGTGCTGCTGAATCCGGCGATCGTGCCGCAGCGCGATCTCGAACAGCATCTGGGCGAGCAGCCGCTGTGGCACGGCGGCGGCACGATCGTCGTCGAGCGCCGCCACCTGCACGAACTCGACGCGCTGCGCGTGCCGGCGATCACGCGCGCCGACCGCTACTATCTGTTCGCGGCGACCGGCGACGAAGTGCTCGATTATCGCGAGATGCTCGCCCATTACCCGGGCGCGAAAACCCGCGTGATCGACGGCAGCGATCACGGGATCAGCGAATTTGCCGACTATGTCGACGACGTTCTCGCGTTTTGCGACGGAAAGACGACTTGAACCGGCCGCGTGCCGATCGAATCCCCAACATCATGCGGCGCCGCCGACGCGGCGCCCGGCAGTCTGAACGAGAGTACTGAGTGAACGTTTTCTTCGAGGAATCGGGCAGTTTCAAGGCGGGCAGCGTGCTGTCGCGCCAGGGCGACGCATTTCAGGTCGAGTTGCCCGGCGGGCGGCGCGCGAAGGTGCGCGCGAAAGACGTGCTGATCGAATTCGACAAGCCGGCCGCAAGCGAACTGATGCAGGAGGCCGACACGGCCGCGCAGCAGATCGATCTGGATTTTCTGTGGGAATGCGCGCCGGCCGACGAGTTCGCGTACACGGCGCTGGCCGCCGAATACTTCGGCGCGACGTACGGCCCGGTCGAGCGCGCCGCGCTGGTGCTGCGGCTGCACGGCTCGCCCGTCTATTTTCGCCGCAAGGGGCGCGGCCAGTACCAGCGCGCGCCGGAAGAGCAGCTCAAGATGGCGCTCGCGTCGCTCGAGCGCAAGCGCCAGCAGGCGCTCGTGCAGGCGCAGTATGAAGAGGAACTGAAGGCCGGCAAGCTGCCGGAAGCGTTCGCGGGCAAGGTGCTCGGGCTGCTGACGCGGCCGGACAAGAATTCGATCGAATACAAGGCGATGGAAGCGGCGGCCGGCGCGCGCGGCGTGTCGCCGGCGCGGCTGATGCTCGACTGCGGCGGCATCGAGTCGCCGCGTGCGCTGCACGAAGCGCGCTTTCTCGCGGAATTCTTCCCGCACGGCACGGGCTTTCCGCCCGTCACGGTCGGCCCGCTGCCGGACGACCTGCCGCGCGCGAACGTCGAGGCGTTCTCGATCGACGACATCACGACCACCGAAATCGACGACGCGTTTTCGGTCGAGCACCTGTCCGACGGCCGGGTGCGAATCGGCGTGCACATCGCGGCGCCGGCGCTCGGCATCGTGCGCGGCGACCCGGTCGACGCGATCGCGCGTGCGCGCCTGTCGACCGTCTACATGCCGGGCGACAAGATCACGATGTTGCCGGACGACGTCGTCGACGTGTTCACGCTGAAAGAGGGCGACTATCGCCCGGCGCTGTCGCTGTACATCATCGTCAACCGCGAGACGCAGGAGATCGTCGCGAACGAGACGCGCGCCGAGCTCGTGTTCGTGAAGAGCAACCTGCGCCACAACACGCTCGACGAGCTCGTCAACGAAGAGACGCTCGCGGCCGGCACCGGCGACTATCCGCACAAGGACGACATCGCCGTGCTGTGGCCGCTCGCGCAGGCGCTGTTCGAGAAGCGCCAGGTCGCGCGCGCGGGCTACGGGCTGAAGCGCGAGGTGCAGCGCAACACCGACTACAACTTCTACGTCGAAGGCGAGCACGTGACGATCACGCCGCGCCGCCGCGGCTCGCCGCTCGACCTGATCGTGTCGGAGCTCGCGATCCTCGCGAACTCGACCTGGGGCGCGTTCCTGCACGACCATACGGTGCCGGGCATCTACCGGTCGCAGCGCGGCTTCGGCGCGCCGGGCCCGAAGCGCACGCGGATGCAGACGACGGCCGCGCCGCACGAAGGCCTCGGCGTCGCGCAATACGCATGGAGCACGTCGCCGCTGCGCCGCTACGTCGACCTCGTGAACCAGTGGCAGCTGCTCGCGTGCGTGCAGCACGGCGTCACCGCGAAGCTCGCCGCGCCGTTCAAGCCGAAGGACGCCGATCTCTACGCGGTCGTGCAGGGCTTCGACGATACGTATACGGCCTACGCCGACTACCAGCGCCGGATGGAGTACTTCTGGTGCCTGCGCTGGCTCGCGCAGGAGCAGAAGAAGCAGGTGGTCGCGAGCGTCGTGAAGGGTGATCTCGTGCGCCTCGAGGAAATCCCGCTGCTGCTGCACGTGCCGGGGCTCGGCGTGCATGCGCGCGGCACGCGCGTGCTGCTCGACGTGATGTCGCTCGACGAGCTGACGATCGAGGCGTCGGTGCGGCTGTTGAACGTGCTCGACGCGCCGACCGTGACGAGCGGCGACGCGGCCGACGACGAGGATGACGCCGAAGGCGGCGACGACACGCTGGTCGACGCGCAAGACGCGTCGGCGCAAGCCGAGGCCGAAGCGCTGGCCGAATCGGGCGATGCGGCGGCAGAGGGCGGCGAGGCCGCGGGCGGCAACGACGGCGAAGCGGGGCGCGCATCATGAACGCAACTGCGTCGACGAGCGGCGCCGACCGCTATGTCGTGTTCGGCAACCCGGTGGCGCACAGCAAGTCGCCGTTCATCCACGCGCAGTTCGCCGCGCAGACCGGCGAGCCGATCGAGTACACGCACCGGCTCGCGCCGGTCGACGGGTTCGAGGCCGCCGTGCGCGCGTTCGTCGCCGAAGGCGGACGCGGCGCGAACGTGACGGTGCCGTTCAAGCTCGACGCGCATGCGCTCGCCGATACGCTGTCGCCGCGCGCGGCGGCGGCCGGTGCGGTGAACACGCTGCGCATCGACGCCGACGGCCGCCTCCACGGCGACAACACCGACGGCGTCGGCCTCGTGCGCGACATCGAGGCGAATCTCGGCGTGTCGCTCGCCGGTGCGCGCATCCTGCTGCTCGGCGCGGGCGGCGCCGCGCGCGGCGTCGTGCTGCCGCTGCTCGACCGCGCGCCGCTGTCGATCGAAATCGTGAATCGCACCGCGAGCAAGGCCGAAGCGCTCGTCGGCCAGTTCATGCAGGCCGCGCACGATGCGGGCTGCACGCTCGCGGGCGGCGGCCCCGGCGTCGTGCGCGCCGAGCCGTACGACGTGGTGATCAATGCGACGGCCGGCAGCCTCGATGCCGCGCTGCCGGAATGCGACGCGGCCGCGTTCGGCACGGGCACGCTCGCGTACGACATGATGTACGGCGCGCAGCCGACCGTGTTCATGCAGCACGCGGCGTCGCTCGGCGCGCGCACGGCCGACGGGCTCGGGATGCTCGTCGAGCAGGCCGCCGAATCGTTCTTCATCTGGCGCGGCGTGCGGCCGGACGGTGCGCCGGTGCTGGCCGCGCTGCGCCAGGCGCTCGCGGCGAGCTGAACGGAGCGGCACGTGGTGGCGGTGAGCGGCATGCAGCGCACGCGTACGGTGAGCGTCGCTCGCTGGCTCGTCTACGCAGGGTCGGTGTTCGCGGGCGCGTGGCTCGCGACGCAACTGTTCTATCTCGCGCAGATCGCGCTGTGGTCGTTCGTGAATCCGGGCTCGACCGCATTCATGCGCACCGACGCGTGGTGGCTGTCGCGCGACACGCCGCCCGCGCAGATCCGGCACCAGTGGGTGCCGTACGACCAGATCTCGCGCAACCTGAAGCGGGCGCTGATCGCCTCCGAGGATTCGACGTTCGCGACCAACAACGGCTACGACGTCGACGCGATCCTGCAGGCGTGGGAGAAGAACAAGGCGCGCGGCAGGATCGTCGCGGGCGGCTCGACGATCACGCAGCAGCTCGCCCGCAACCTGTTCCTGTCGCGCGAGAAGAGCTACATCCGCAAGGGGCAGGAGCTCATCATCACGTGGATGCTCGAAACGGTGCTCGACAAGGAACGCATCTTCGAGATCTACCTGAATTCGGTCGAATGGGGCCGCGGCGTGTACGGCGCCGAGGCGGCCGCACGCTATTACTACAGGATTCCCGCGAGCCGGCTCGGCGCGTGGCAGTCGGCGCGTCTCGCGGTGATGCTGCCGAAGCCGCGCTGGTTCGACGCGCATCGCGGCTCGGCCTACCAGGCGCAGCGTGCGGCGGTCATCGCGCGCCGGATGGGGGCGGCCGAGCTGCCGCAATCCGAGTAAGCGGCGGCGCGCCGCTGCATTGTCCGTTCTGCCGTTGGCGCACGGTTGCTGCACCGCAGCGCATTCATGTCGCGATCATGTCGGGCCGGATCCTTTAGACGAATCCGTCTATTTCGATTTGCTGAGCAATATCGGCGACTACCTGCTTTTGTTGGTCGGCATTGCACGAAACGGGTGCTTTTTTAGTCGTTTCCGGTCACCGCGAAAGTCGGCGAAAGCGACGTGAAATGCAACGTTTCGCGAATCGAAGCATTCCTGAAAGGTGTGCGCCGCACCGGCCGCACGCCAAATATTTCCAAATTTTTCAAAGCCGGCGGGCTCGCGTATATTGGCCGGCGCCTCGGCTCATCGGCCGCAATCGAGGCGGGGGGCGGCTTATCCGGCTGCTCGACACGAAAAACATCCGAGAGAAGGAACGCAACGATGCCAGCGAGCAAAGCGAAGCTGTTGTTGGGGGTGGTGTGTTCTTCGCTGATTCTGACGGCCTGCAACGACGACGTGACGTCGTCCGCTGCGGCGAGCGCCGCGAATTCAGCCGATCCCGCCGGTCAGGTCGACCGCGCGTACAACGATCCGAACAGTTATTCGTCGAGCGCGAACGCGTCGCTCGACGCGGCCGCCGCGGTCGAAAAGGCGGCCGTCACGCACCACCAGATCACGCTGAACGGCAAGACGATCCGGTACACGGCCACCGCCGGCCACCTCGTCGCGCGCAATCCGCAG
The DNA here is from genome assembly GCF_002925705.1 of Burkholderia anthinoferrum. NCBI lineage: Bacteria > Pseudomonadati > Pseudomonadota > Betaproteobacteria > Burkholderiales > Burkholderiaceae > Burkholderia > Burkholderia anthinoferrum. Next base: position 108,701 of record NZ_LFZP01000044.1, on the reverse strand, counting down.
ACGGGCGCGCCTGAAGCGTCGTTCTTCTACGTCGCCTACACGGCCGACAACCAGCCCGCGGCGAAGCGGCCCGTCACGTTCCTGTACAACGGCGGCCCCGGTTCGGCCTCGGTGTGGCTGCATCTCGGCTCGTTCGGCCCGCGTCGTATCCAGACCGGCGACCCGAACGCGAACACGTCGACGTTCCCGTTCGTCGACAACCAGGACACGCTGCTCGACACGACCGACCTCGTGTTCGTCGATGCGATCGGCACCGGCTTTTCGGAGGCGATCGCGCCGAACACGAACCAGACGTTCTGGGGCGTCGACCAGGACGCCGGCGCATTCCGCGATTTCGTGACGCGCTACCTGAACGTGAACCAGCGCGGCGCTTCGCCGAAATACCTGTTCGGCGAATCGTACGGCACGCCGCGCACCGACGTGCTCGCGAACCTGCTCGAGACGGCCGGCGTGAAGCTCGACGGCATCGTGCTGCAGTCGTCGATCCTGAACTACAACACCAACTGCGACATGGCGAGCGACTATGTCGGCAACTCGAACAACGGCGCGAGCCCGGTGAGCTGCGCGGGCTTCGTGCCGTCGTACGGCACGGTCGGCGCGTACTACCAGCTCGACAACCCGAACCCGTCGAACCTGCCGCAGTATGCGGACCAGATGCGCCTGCTGACGGCCGGCAGCTACGCGCCCGCCGTGAACGCGTACCTCGCGAGCCACACGCCGCCGCCGCCGAACCTGGTCACGACGATGGTGAATTCGACCGGCGTGAAGCAAGCGCTGTGGAATGCGGACTTCAACGTGGTCCCGACCTTCTTCGACAACAGCTTCCAGTTGTCGCTCGTTCCGGGCACGCTGATCGGCCGCTACGACGCACGCGTGAACGTGCCCCTGTCGAGCCCGCTCGCGGCCGACGGCGATCCGTCCAGCTCGTTCATCACGAAGCCGTTCACCGACACGATCGGCAGCTACCTGCCGAACGAACTCAAGTACACCGCGCAGTCGGCCTACTCGGTGAGCAGCAATGCGATCAACACGTGGGACTGGACGCACGACGGCCTCGCGATGCCCGACACGATCCCCGATCTGGCCGCGGCGCTGACGCTGAACCCGCAGTTGAAGGTGCTGTCGCTGAACGGGTATCACGACATCGCGACGCCGTTCTACCAGACCGAGCTCGACCTCGCGCGGCTCGGCACGCAACCGAACCTGACGATCAAGGACTATCAGGGCGGGCACATGGTCTATCTCGACGATACGTCGCGTCCGCAGGAGAAAGCCGACCTCGTGACCTTCTACAACGCGGCCGCGCACTGATGCGCGAGGCCGGCGACAGGTGCCCTCGGCGGCGCCGCTCGCCGGCAGTCGACCTCATTCCAGACTGGAGCCTGACATGAAGAATCGTTTCATCGTCGTTGCCGCGGCGCTCGCATGCGTCGGCGCCGCCACATCCGTTTCCGCGTTCGCACAGGCGAGCGACGCCGTCGCGCCGGCGCGTGCGCGCCAGGCGCAGCTCGGCGATCCGTACGTGCCGCCGGCCGCGCGCCACGCGAGCGCCGGCACGCAGACGACCGGCGCCGCACTGCATGCGCAGGTGGTGCGCAAGCTCGCGCGGCAGTTCAGCGCGGCCGATACGCAGAACACGGGTTCGATCACCGAGTCGCAGGCGCGCGCGGCCGGCCTCGGCTACGTCGCGAACCACTTCCGGCAGATCGATGCGGGCGGCAGCGGCCGCGTGTCGTTCGCCGACGTACAGCGCTACATGCAGGCGCGCGGCACGAGCCAGCAGTAAGCGCGGGACGCGGTGAGCAAACGGGGGCGGAACCTGCGGCACGGCGGGTTCCGCCCCCGTGCGCATCGCCCGGCGGTTGCGCGAGCCCCCGAGTCGATCTCGCCTGAATTCTCATTATCTGGACAACGCATTCAAATATTGGAGCCGAGTGCGTGCGCTCCTACAATCCGAAGCACATCGACAGCTTCGGACCCACGCATCGCGCGGCGCCCGTCGCACACGGAGACACCTTCCATGAAGTTCGCCGGGCGCTTTACTCGGTGCATCGACCGCCGCCACGCCGCAGCACGGGACGCAGTTCCGGCGCCGCGCGAGCGGCTTCACCGATTCCGTTGAAGAAGCCCCGCCCCATGACCAAGATGCCAGACTCCCTTGCCCTCGACGCCCGGCGCGCGATGCCGGCCGAACCGTCGCTGACCGACAGCATCGGCGCGACCAGCACGCCGCTCGACCTCGCCGCGCAGCAGGCCGGCACGCAGACGCTGCTGCGCGGCCTCGCGATCCTCGAGGCGATCGCGAACGGCGCGCGCGACATGCGTGCGATCGGCGCCGCGCTCGGCACGACGCGCAGCACGACGCATCGCCTCGTCAGCAGCCTCGTGCAGGCGCGCTATCTGCGCCAGGTGCAGGGCGGCTACCTGCTCGGCCCGAAGCTGATCGAGCTCGGCACGATCGCGCTCGAACAGATGCCGCTCACCGCGGTGGCGCGTCCGCATCTGGAGGCGCTCGCGGAAGCGACGCTCGATACGATCCATCTCGGCGTGCGCGACGGCGACGACGTGCTGTACATCGACAAGATTCCCGGCACGCGCGGCCTCGAGATGCGCTCGCGCGTCGGCCACCGGATGCCGCTCGCATCGACCGGCATCGGCAAGGCGATGATGCTCGACCTCGATCCCGAGCTGTGGCGCTCGCTGTTCGAAGCCGCGCGGCGCGCGCTGGCCGGCGTCAACTTCAAGCCCGACAACCGGCCCGAGACGAATGCGTTCCTGCAGCGCATGGCCCATTACGCGGCCGGCGGCTATACGTTCGACCTCGAGGAAAACGAGGCGTCGATCCGCTGCGTGGCCGCGCCGATCCGCGACGCGTCGGGCGCGATCGTCGCGGCGGTGTCGGTCGCGAGCACGATTCCGTACATGCCGCACGACCGGATGGACGAACTGATTCCGCTCGTGCAGCGCGAAGCGCGAGCCATTTCCGCGGAACTGGGCTGGAGCCCGCCGCAGGGTACCCGCAGGATCAAACGATGACGACTTCGACCCGGCCCGTTCCGGATGCCTGTTCCGCCGCCCCGTCGCTGATCGCGCTCGACTGGGGCACCACGTCGCTGCGCGCCTATCTGTACGACGCGCACGGTGTGCCGATCGACACGCGCAGCCGGGCGGCCGGCGTGATGCACGTGCCGGGTGGCGGCGCGCGTGCGTTCGACGCGGTGTTCGAGGAAGCGTGCGGCGACTGGCTCGACCGCACGCCCGGCCTGCCGGTGCTCGCCGCCGGGATGGTCGGCAGCGCGCAGGGCTGGCGCGAAGCGCCGTACGTCGCGGTGCCGGCCGGCGCCGACGCGCTCGTCGCGGGCCTCATCACGGTGACGACGGCGCGCGGCGCGACAGTCTCGATCGTGCCGGGCGTGATCGCGACGGGCGACTTGCCCGACGTGATGCGCGGCGAAGAAACGCAGATCGTCGGCGCGCTCGCGAGCGATCCCACGCTTGGCGCCGATCGTTCAGGCGTACTGATCGGCTTGCCGGGAACGCATGCGAAATGGGCGTGGGTGAAGGACGGGCTGATCGAACGCTTCCAGACCTTCATGACCGGCGAGCTGTTCGCGGTGCTGCGCGATCACACGATCCTCGGCCGCACGATGCGCGCGGGTGCGTCGCCCGACCGTGGCGCGTTCGTGCGCGGCGTGGCGGTCGCGCGCGGCGCGCGGCACACGGGGCTGCTCGCGACGATTTTCAGCACGCGCACGCTCGGCCTGACCGACCGGCTCGCGCCCGATGCGCAGGGCGACTACCTGTCCGGCCTGCTGATCGGCCATGAGCTCAATGCGCTCGACGCGATGCTCGCGGAGCGCGGCATCGCGCTCGCGGACCAGCCGCTGCTGCTGATCGGCGACGGCGGCCTGTGTTCGCGCTACGTCGATGCGCTGCAGGTATTCGGCCATGCGCATGCGCGTGTCGCCGCGCAGGCGACCGAGCGCGGCCTGTGGCGGATCGCGTCGCGCGCCGGGCTCGTGCGCGCGGACGGCGAGCCCGTCTGCGCCGACCAATGAACTGCTTGCAGAGGAATCCTCGATGCCGTCCGACCTGACATTGCCCGCGCCGTACACGCCCCACGCCGCCCTGATGCGCGCGTTCGATGCGTGCCCGCTGATCGCGATCATGCGTGGCATCACGCCCGCGGAAGCGGCCGACCACGGCCGCGCGCTCTACGAAGCCGGCTTCCGGATCGTCGAGGTGCCGCTGAACTCGCCGGAGCCGTTCGACAGCATCGCGGCGCTGCGGCGCGCGTTGCCCGACGACATGATCGTCGGCGCGGGCACGGTGTTGCGCGCCGAGTACGTCGACCGCGTGCAGGACGCGGGCGGCGCGCTGATCGTGATGCCGCACAGCGACGCGGCCGTGATCCGCCGCGCCCGCGAGCGCGGGCTGGCGAGCGCGCCGGGCGTCGCAACGCCGACCGAAGCATTCGCGGCGCTGACGAACGGCGCCGACGTGCTGAAGATGTTCCCGGCCGAGCAGCTCGGCGTGACGGTCGTGAAGGCGTGGCGCGCGGTGATCGACCGTGCGGTGCCGCTGGTTCCGGTCGGAGGGATCGCACCGGACAACATGCGGCCGTTCCTCGACGCCGGCGCGAACGGTTTCGGGCTCGGCTCGGCGCTGTACCGTCCCGGCCAGTCGGCGGATACGACCGCGGTGAATGCGCGCGCGTTCCAGGCCGGCTTGCGCGCGGCGCGCGGCGGAGCCGCATGATGGGCCGCCTCACGGGCAAGGTCGCGATGGTGACGGGCGCGGGCCGCGGCATCGGCGCCGCGATCGCGCGTGCGTTCGTGCGCGAAGGCGCGGCCGTCGCGCTCGTCGATCTCGACTTCCCGCAGGCGCAGCACACGGCCGCCGCGATCGCACACGAATGCGACGGCGCGCGCGTGCTGCCGCTGCAGGCGGACGTCGCGCGGCAACAGGCGGTGCGCGATGCGCTCGCGCGGACGGAAGCGGCGTTCGGCCCGCTCGACGTGCTCGTGAACAACGCGGGCATCAACGTGTTCGCCGATCCGCTGACGATGACCGACGACGACTGGCGCCGCTGCTTCGCGGTCGATCTCGACGGCGTGTGGCACGGCTGCCGCGCGGCGCTGGAGGGCATGGTCGAGCGCGGCCGCGGCAGCATCGTGAACATCGCGTCGACGCATGCATTCAGGATCATTCCGGGCTGCTTTCCATACCCGGTCGCGAAGCACGGCGTGCTCGGTCTCACGCGTGCGCTCGGCATCGAATACGCGGCGCGCAACGTGCGCGTGAACGCGATCGCGCCGGGCTACATCGAGACGCAACTGACGCGCGACTGGTGGGACGCGCAGCCCGATCCGGCCGCCGCGCGCGCCGAGACGCTCGCGCTGCAGCCGATGAAGCGGATCGGGAAACCGGAGGAGGTCGCGATGACGGCCGTGTTCCTGGCGTCCGACGAGGCGCCGTTCATCAACGCCGCGTGCATCACCGTCGATGGCGGGCGCGCGGCGCTGTATCACGACTGACACGACTGACGTAACGATTCGAAAGACCGCACGTGCGACGGCCGCGCGCACGCTGCGTCGAAACCAACAAGCGGCTGCATCCTGTTCGATGAAAACAAGGAGACACTGGAGATGAAACGCAGAACGTTCGTAACGCTGGCCGCCGCGGCCGCGGTGGTGATGGGCAGCCCGGTCGCGCACGCGGCCGACCCGGTCAAGATCGGCTTCCTGGTGAAGCAGCCGGAAGAGCCGTGGTTCCAGGACGAGTGGAAATTCGCCGAGATCGCCGCGAAGCAGAAGGGCTTCACGCTCGTGAAGATCGGCGCGCCGTCCGGCGAGAAGGTGATGAGCGCGATCGACAACCTGTCCGCGCAGAAGGCGCAGGGCTTCATCATCTGCACGCCCGACGTGAAGCTCGGGCCGGGCATCGTCGCGAAGGCGAAGTCGCACAACCTGAAGATGATGACGGTCGACGACCGCCTCGTCGACGGCGCGGGCAAGCCGATCGAGTCGGTGCCGCACATGGGGATTTCCGCATACAACATCGGCAAGCAGGTCGGCGACGGCATCGCGGCCGAGATCAAGAAGCGCGGCTGGGACATGAAGGACGTCGGTGCGATCGACATCACCTACGAGCAGTTGCCGACCGCGCACGACCGCACGAGCGGCGCGACCGACGCGCTGGTGGCCGCCGGCTTCCCGAAGGCGAACGTGATCGCGGCGCCGCAGGCGAAGACCGATACCGAGAACGCGTTCAACGCGGCGAACATCGCGCTCACGAAGAACCCGCAGTTCAAGCACTGGGTCGCGTACGGCCTGAACGACGAGGCCGTGCTCGGCGCGGTGCGCGCGGCCGAAGGGCGCGGCTTCAAGGCCGACAACATGATCGGCATCGGCATCGGCGGTTCCGATTCGGCGTTGAACGAGTTCAAGAAGCCGCAGCCGACGGGCTTCTACGGCACCGTGATCATCAGCCCGAAGCGCCACGGCGAGGAAACCTCGGACCTGATGTACGCGTGGATCACGCAGGGCAAGGCGCCGCCGCCGCTGACGCTGACGACGGGCATGCTCGCGACGCGCGAGAACGTGTCGAAGGTGCGCGAGGAGATGGGGCTCGCATCGAAGTAAGCGGCCCGCCGGCTGCCGCGGCGACGCGGCGGCCGGCGGTCGATGGATCCGGAAGTGGGGAGACGACGTGTCAGCGGCACTGCGTTTTGACAATATCGGCAAGGTATTTCCCGGCGTGCGCGCACTCGACGGCATTTCGTTCGACGTGCATGCGGGCGAGGTGCATGGCCTGATGGGCGAGAACGGCGCGGGCAAGTCGACGCTGTTGAAGATTCTCGGCGGCGAATACCAGCCCGACGCGGGCAGCGTGCTGGTCGACGGCCAGCCCGTGCAGTTCGCGAATGCGGCCGCGTCGATCGCGGCCGGCATCGCGGTGATTCACCAGGAATTGCAGTACGTGCCCGATTTGACGGTCGCGGAAAACCTGCTGCTCGGCCGCTTGCCGAATGCGTTCGGCTGGGTCAGGAAGCGCGAGGCGAAGCGTTACGTGCGCGAGCGGCTCGCCGAGATGGGCGTCGATCTGGACCCCGACGCGCGGCTCGGGCGGCTGTCGATCGCGCAGCGGCAGATGGTCGAGATCTGCAAGGCGCTGATGCGCAATGCACGCGTGATCGCGCTCGACGAACCGACGAGCTCGCTGTCGCATCGCGAGACGGAAGTGCTGTTCAAGCTGGTCGACGATCTGCGCGCGCAGGGCCGTGCGCTGATCTACATCTCGCACCGGATGGACGAGATCTACCGGCTGTGCGACGCGTGCACGATCTTCCGCGACGGGCGCAAGATCGCGTCGCACGAGGCGCTGGCCGACGTGCCGCGCGAGCGGCTCGTCGCCGAGATGGTCGGGCGCGAGATCGCCGACATCTACCATTACGCGCCGCGCGCGCTCGGCGACGTGCGGTTTTCCGCCGAAGGCGTCGACGGCCCGGCATTGCGCGAACCGGCGAGCTTCTCGGTGCGCGCGGGCGAGATCGTCGGCTTCTTCGGGCTCGTCGGCGCCGGCCGCAGCGAGCTGATGCGGCTCGTGTACGGCGCGGACCGCCGGCGCGCCGGCGTGCTGACGCTCGACGGCCAGCGCATCGACGTGAAGCGCACCGGCGACGCGATCCGCCACGGCATCGTGCTGTGCCCGGAGGACCGCAAGGAAGAAGGAATCATCGCGATCGCGTCGGTCGCGGAGAACATCAACATCAGTTGCCGCCGCCATTCGCTGCGTGCGGGGCTCTTCATCAACGGCAAGACCGAAAGCGAAACGGCCGACCGCTTCATCCAGCGGCTGAAGATCAAGACGCCGAACCGGCGCCAGAAGATCCGCTTCCTGTCGGGCGGCAACCAGCAGAAGGCGATCCTGTCGCGCTGGCTCGCGGAGCCCGACCTGAAGGTCGTGATCCTCGACGAGCCGACGCGCGGGATCGACGTCGGCGCGAAGCACGAGATCTACGACGTGATCTACCGGCTCGCGGAGCGCGGCTGCGCGATCGTGATGGTGTCGTCGGAGCTGCCGGAAGTGCTCGGCGTGTCCGACCGCATCGTCGTGATGCGCGAAGGGCGGATCGCCGGCGAGCTGGCGCGCGCCGACGCGAACGAGCACGCGGTGCTGAACCTCGCGCTGCCGCAGACGAGCGCGGCCGAGGCGGCCTGACGCGGCCGGCTACGTCCGGACAAGCCCGGGACAATCGAATCGAACACGCGCGGCGCGGGCCGCGCGATGCAGGAGCAGGAGACACACCATGCAAGCCAACGAAAACCTTGCCAGCGCCGCCGTGAAGCCGTCGGCCGACGCGCTGGTTCCGCAGCAGAGCGACCGCCAGAAGTGGTGGCAGCATCTGACCGAATACAGCCTGATCGCGATCTTCGCGGTGATGTTCATCACGATGTCGCTGACCGTCGATCACTTCTTCTCGATCGACAACATGCTGGGCCTCGCGCTGTCGATCTCGCAGATCGGCATGGTCGCGTGCACGATGATGTTCTGTCTCGCGTCGCGCGACTTCGACCTGTCGATCGGCTCGACCGTCGCGTTCTCCGGCGTGCTGTGCGCGATGGTGCTGAACGCGACCGACAACACGTTCGTCGCGATCGTCGCCGCGGTCGCGGCCGGCGCCGCGATCGGCTTCGTGAACGGCGCGGTGATCGCGTACCTGCGCATCAACGCGCTGATCACGACGCTCGCGACGATGGAGATCGTGCGCGGGCTCGGCTTCATCGTGTCGAAGGGGCAGGCGGTCGGCGTGTCGTCGGACACCTTCATCGCGCTCGGCGGGCTGTCGATGTTCGGCGTGTCGCTGCCGATCTGGGTCACGCTGCTGTGCTTCATCGGGTTCGGCGTGCTGCTGAACCAGACCATCTATGGCCGCAACACGCTCGCGATCGGCGGCAATCCGGAGGCGTCGCGGCTCGCGGGGATCAACGTCGAACGCACGCGCGTGTACATCTTCCTGATCCAGGGCGCGGTGACGGCGCTCGCGGGCGTGATCCTCGCGTCGCGCATCACGTCGGGCCAGCCGAACGCCGCGCAGGGCTTCGAGCTGAACGTGATTTCCGCGTGCGTGCTCGGCGGCGTGTCGCTGATGGGCGGCCGCGCGACGATCTCGGGCGTCGTGATCGGCGTGCTGATCATGGGCACCGTCGAGAACGTGATGAACCTGCTGAACATCGACGCGTTCTACCAGTACCTCGTGCGCGGCGCGATCCTGCTCGCGGCCGTGCTGCTCGACCAGTTGAAGAACCGCGGCGTACGCGACTGACCGAATCCACGGAGACGACACGCATGACCATCGACCCATCAGCGCAGGGCACGCACGCGGCGGCGAGCGACGCGCGCTATGCGCGCTACCCGAGCCTCGAGGATCGCGCGGTGCTGATCACGGGCGGCGCGACCGGCATCGGCGCGTCGTTCGTCGAGCACTTCGCCGAACAGGGCGCGCGCGTCGCGTTCGTCGACCTCGACGCGGCGGCCGGCGCCGCGCTGGCCGAACGCCTCGCGCACGTGCGCCATGCGCCGCTGTTCCTGTCCTGCGACCTGACCGACATCGACGCGCTGCGCCGGGCGATCGACGCGATCCGCGCGCGCATCGGCGCGATCGCGGTGCTCGTGAACAATGCGGCGAACGACACGCGCCATGCGATCGGCGACGTGACGCCGGCGTCGTTCGATGCCGGCATCGCGGTGAACCTGCGTCACCAGTTCTTCGCCGCGCAGGCGGTGATCGACGACATGAAGCGGCAGCGCGGCGGCTCGATCGTCAATCTCGGCTCGATCAGCTGGATGCTGAAGAACGGCGGCTATCCCGTCTACGTGATGGCGAAGGCGGCCGTGCAGGGCCTGACGCGCGGCCTCGCACGCGATCTCGGCCCGTTCGGCATCCGCGTGAATTCGCTGGTGCCCGGCTGGGTGATGACCGACAAGCAGCGCCGGCTGTGGCTCGACGACGCAGGCCGCGCGGCGATCAAGGCCGGCCAGTGCATCGACGCCGAACTGCTGCCGGCCGACCTCGCACGGATGGCGCTGTTTCTCGCGGCCGACGACAGCCGGATGATCACCGCGCAGGACGTGATCGTCGACGGCGGCTGGGCCTGATCGTTCGCACGACCTGCATCGTTTCTTCGACGAAGGAAAGGAGCTCACCATGACCGCCACGTCCTCGCGCGCATCGTCGTCCGCCAGCCAGTCGCGCCGCGCGCGCCTGGCCGCCGCCGCCCAGCCGGTCAGCCCCGGCCCGCAGACGGCCGTGTTCGCGCAGGGCGTCGGCGCCGCGCATGCGGCGGCCGTCACGCTGTCGAACGCGTCGCTGCGGCTCGACGTGCTGCCGCACCTCGGCGGCGGCATCGCGCGCTTCGACTGGCGCGGCGACAACGGCGCGCTGATGCCGGTGTTCCGCCGTTGCGAGCACCCAGAGACGGTGACGGACCCGAACGAGCTCGCGTGCTACCCGCTGCTGCCGTACTCGAACCGGATCGGCGGCGGGCGCTTCGAATGCGACGGGCGCAAGGTCGCGGTGCCGCGCAACCGCCGCGACGAGCCGCTGCCGATCCACGGCGACGGCTGGCTCGCGCCGTGGCAGGTGGACGATGCGACCGACACGTCGCTGCAACTGTCGCTCGATCGTGCGGCCGGCGCGCCGTATGCGTTCCGCGCGATCCAGTCGTTCGAACTCGACGACGCGACGCTGTCGATCGCGCTGACGATCGAGAACGCGGGCCGCGCGCGGCTGCCGTTCGGGCTCGGCGTGCATCCGTTCCTCGTGCGCGATACGGAGACCGAGCTGGCCGCGGCGGCGGGCGGCCTGTGGCTGTCGGGCGCCGATTTCCTGCCGGTGCGGCACGTCAGCGTGCCGCCGGCCTGGCAGTTCGGCGTCGCGTATCCGCTGCCGGCCACGCTCGTCAATCACGCGTTCACCGGCTGGGGCGGCCACGCGACGGTGAGCTGGCCGCGCCGCCGGCTGTCGCTGACCGTCGCGGCCGACGCCGACGCGTACGTGCTCTATACGCCGCCGGGCGAGGATTTCTTCTGCTTCGAGCCGGTCGATCATCCGATCAATGCGGTGAACCTGCCGGGCGGCGCGGCCGCGCACGGGATGACGCTGCTCGCGCCCGGCGAGCGGCTCACGCGGCGCTTCGCGTTCACCGTCGAGCGCGCCGATGCGCGCGGCAATGGCGCGACACGCGAGGCAGCGCGGCGACGCGGGTAAAATACGCGGTCTACCAACGGTTTGCCGCGAGTATCCGCCATGTCTTCCCCGCTTACTTTCATCGAATCGCTGCGCGCCGCGTGGCAGCGCACGAATTCGCTGCTGTGCGTCGGCCTCGATCCCGAGCCGTCGCGCTTTCCCGTGCAGTTCGACGGCCAGCCCGACGCGATCTTCGAATTCTGCCGGCAGATCGTCGACGCGACCGCGCCGTATGCGAGCGCGTTCAAGCCGCAGATCGCGTACTTCGCCGCGCATCGCGCGGAAGACCAGCTCGAGCGGCTGATCGCGCACATCCATCTCCAGCATCCGGGCCTGCCGGTGATCCTCGACGCGAAGCGCGGCGACATCGGCAGCACGGCCGAGCAGTACGCGCGCGAGGCGTTCGAGCGCTATCGCGCGGACGCCGTCACGGTGAACCCGTACATGGGCTACGACTCGGTCGAGCCGTACTTCGAGCATGAAGGCAAGGGCGTGATCGTGCTGTGCCGCACGTCGAACCCGGGCGGCTCGGACCTGCAGTTCCTCGATACGAACGGGCGGCCGCTGTATCAGGTCGTGGCCGATCTCGCGGCGAACAAGTGGAACGCGAGGAACGGCCAGCTCGGCCTCGTGGTCGGCGCGACGTTCCCGAAGGAAATCGAGATCGTGCGCGGGATCGTCGGCGACATGCCGCTCCTGATCCCCGGCATCGGCGCGCAGGGCGGCGACGTGCAGGCGACCGTCAACGCGGGCCGCACGGCCGACGGCACCGGGATGATGATCAACTCGTCGCGCGCGATCCTGTATGCGAGCAAGGGCGAGGATTTCGCCGAAGCCGCGGCGCTCGCCGCGCAGAAGACGCGCGACACGATCAACGCGCATCGCTGAAATACCGGCCGCCCGCTCGGGCGGCCTTCGACCGCCGCGCCCGCGTTCGCGGGCCGCGCGCCTTCATCGTGTATTCGCCGTCCTGGCGCACGCGAACAATTTTCCGTCGCTTCCGTATCGCATACGCGCAGTTTATTCGCGCGATGCTGCCGCTTGTCATCGATCCGTCACAAAAATGTCAAAGAAGGGAGCGACGCCATGCCCAAGCTGTCCCGCCGTCTTCTGAGCGCGTTCGCCGCGTCGCTGTGCATGACGTTCGCCCATGCGGCGGACCTGTCGCACTGGCCGGCCGACAGCGCGAAAGCGCTGAACGCGATGATCGCCGCGCACGCGAACCGCGGCGACTACGCGGTGTTCGACGCCGACAACACGACCTACCGCTACGACCTCGAGGAATCGCTGCTGCCGTATCTCGAGAACCACGGCGTGCTGACGCGCGACTCGCTCGACCCGTCGCTGAAGCTGATCCCGTTCAAGGATTCCGCCGACTACAAGGAATCGCTGACGAGCTACTACTACCGGTTGTGCGAGATCGACGATCTGGTCTGCTATCCGTGGATCGCGCAGGCGTTCGCCGGGCAGTCGCTCGCCAGCCTGAAGCGCCACGTCGACGCGATGCTCGCCGACGGCAAGCCGATCCCGATCCGCTACTGGCAGGGCGACAAGGTGGTCGACGGCACGGTGAATCCGCCGCGCTTCTTCCGCGGGATGCAGGAGCTGTACAACGCGCTGCGCGAGAACGGCATCGACGTCTACGTGATGACGGCCGCGCACGAGGAACTCGCGCGGCTCGTGCTGTCCGACCCGAAGTACGGCTACAACGTGAAGCCGCAGAACGTGATCGGCGTGACGACGCTGCTGCGCGACCCGGCCACCGGCGCGCTGACCACGTCGCGGCTGCAGATCAAGGCCGGCAAGTACGACGAGGCCGCGAACCGCAACCTCGTGATCACGCCGTTCCTGATGAACCCGATGACGTGGTACGAAGGCAAGCTCGGTTCGATCGTCGGCTGGATCGACCAGTGGAAGAAGCCGGTGCTCGTCGCGGGCGACACGCCGAGCTCCGACGGCTACATGCTGCTGAACGCGACCGACGTCGCGCGCGGCGGCGTGCGCGTGTGGGTCAACAAGAAGGACAAGCAGATGACGCAGATCCGCGCGTGGTCGGACGAATCGGCCGCGAAGCAGAAGGCGCTCGGCCTGCCGGTGACGGCGGACAAGAACTGGATCGTCGTGAAGCCCGACGCGATCCAATAAGCGGGCGCGGCGCGCCACGCGCGCCCGGGCCGCTCAGCCTTCGTGTTCGTCGAGCAGCTTCAGCAGCCCGCGCAGCGCATGCGCGGCCGCCTGCGTGCGGATCTGTTCGCGGTCGCCCTTGAACACGCGCGTCTCGACGTCGGTATGCAGCCGGTTGCTCCAGCCGAACGACACGGTGCCGACCGGCTTCTTCTCGCTGCCGCCGGCCGGGCCCGCGATGCCGGTGACGGACAGCGCGACCTGCGCGCGGCTGTTGCGCAGCGCGCCTTCGGCCATCGCGCGCGCGACGGGCTCGCTGACGGCGCCGTGCTTGTCGATCAGGTCGGGCGGCACGCCGATCATCTCGATCTTGGCCTGGTTCGAGTACGTGACGAAGCCGCGCTCGAACCACTGGCTGCTGCCGGAAATGTCGGTGATCGCCGTGGCGATCATCCCGCCGGTGCAGGATTCGGCGGTGGCGAGCGTGAGGTGCTCGTCACGCAGCTTGTTGCCTGCGCGGATCGCAAGCTGATGGACGACGGAATCGGTTGGCATGCGCGTCGGGAAACGGGAGTCGGGAAATCGGTCAGCCGGCGACGGAGCGCCACAGCGCGATCACGAGCAGCGTCATGAACGCGGCGACGAGGTCGTCGACCATGATGCCGAGCCCGCCTTTCAGGCGGCGGTCGAAGTAGCGGATCGGCGGCGGCTTGAGCATGTCGAAGAAGCGGAACGCGACGAACGCCCATAGCTGGCCGACGAAGGTCGCCGGCGTGACGAACAGCATCACGAGCCAGATCGCGACGATCTCGTCCCAGACGACGGCGCCCGGATCGGACACGCCGGCCTGCTTCGCGGTGAAACCGGTGATCCACGTGCCGGCCGCGAAGCCGACGGCGATCAGCGCCCACCATTCGGGCACCGTCAGGTAGCGGTTGAGCACGACGAACGTGAGCCAGCCGAACAGCGAGCCGAACGTGCCGGGCATGATCGGCGCGAGCCCGCTGCCGAAGCCGAGCGACACGATATGCGCGGGGTGCGACAGCATGAAGCGGGCCGTCACGCGTGTCGGCGCGGGCCGCGCGGCGCCGGAATCGGCCGCGGCGTGCGCGGGCGTCGGATCAGTCTGCATGGAAGTGGTCGAAGCCGTGCAACGTGAGAGCGAGGGGCGCGCCGGCGGCGTCGCGCCACGCGATGGCGGGTTGGGCCGACGGCGCGGACAACGCGCGTATTGTACCGATTCGCGTGACCGGCACGCCGGCCGCGGCGCCGGCCGCTTCGACCGCCGCGCGGGCCGCGACGGGCGCCGTGAAGCACAGTTCGTAATCGTCGCCGCCCGCCAGCGTGCAGCGGCGCTGCACGTCGGCCGGCAGCGTCGCGAGCGCGACCGAGCGCGGCACCGCGTCGGCGTCGATCTCGGCGCGCACGTTCGAGCGCGTCAGGATGTGCTGGAGGTCGCCGGCGAGGCCGTCCGACAGGTCGAGCGCCGCGTGCGCGACGCCCGCGAGCGCCAGGCCGAGCGCGACGCGCGGTTCGGGCCGCTCGAGCGCGCGCCGGAACGCGGCGGCTTCATGCGCGCCGGCGGTCCATTCGCCGCGGGCGACGCCGAGCCCCGCGCGCGCATCGCCGAGCGTGCCGGACACCCATACGTCGTCGCCGTCGCGCGCGGCATCGCGCCGCAGCGCCGCGTCGGGCGCGACTTCGCCGAACACGGTCACGCACAGGTTCAGTGGCCCGCTCGTCGTGTCGCCGCCGATCAGCTCGCAGCCGTATCGGTCGGCCAGCGCGAACAGCCCGTTGCTGAACGCTTCGAGCCACGCCGCGTCGGCGCGCGGCAGCGCGCACGCGAGCGTGAACGCGCGCGGCTCGGCGCCCATCGCCGCGAGATCCGACAAATTGACCGCGAGCGTCTTGTGGCCCAGCGCGTCGGGCGCGACATCGGGAAAGAAGTGGCGGCCTTCCACCAGCATGTCCGTCGAAATGGCCAGCAATTTCCCGGATCGGGGCGCAATCAGTGCGCAATCGTCGCCGATGCCGAGCGTCGACGCGCGGGCGCCCCGGGCGGCGCGGCGCGTGAAGAAGCGTTCGATCAGCGAAAACTCGGAGAGGGCGGCTGGCACGGCGGGCGGTCCGAAACGGTTGAAGGAACGGCATTGTACGAGGCGGGCGGCGGCGCGCCTGTACCATCCAGTTCATTTTTGTCGCGACTGTCGCACCCGAATCGCCGGTCTGGCGGCCGGTGATTGGCGCTACAATGCCGTCGAACAGTTATTCTAATCCGCCCGTCACGAGACACATGTCTACCCAAGCCTCCTCCAAAGCCAAGCTCCGCGAAGCCGCGCTCGACTATCACGAATTTCCGACCCCCGGCAAAATCGCGATCGCCCCGACCAAGCAGATGATCAACCAGCGCGACCTCGCGCTCGCGTATTCGCCGGGCGTGGCGTTCGCGTGCGAGGAGATCGTCGAGAATCCGCTGAACGCCGCGCGCTTCACCGCGCGCAGCAACCTGGTCGGCGTCGTCACGAACGGCACGGCGGTGCTCGGTCTCGGCAACATCGGCCCGCTCGCGTCGAAGCCGGTGATGGAAGGCAAGGCCGTGCTGTTCAAGAAGTTCGCGGGCATCGACGTGTTCGACATCGAGCTGAACGAGTCGGACCCGCACAAGCTCGTCGACGTGATCGCCGCGCTGGAGCCGACCTTCGGCGGGATCAACCTCGAGGACATCAAGGCGCCGGACTGCTTCATCGTCGAGCGCGAAGCGCGCAAGCGGATGAAGATTCCGGTGTTCCACGACGACCAGCACGGCACCGCGATCGTTGTGGCCGCGGCCGTCACGAACGGCCTGAAGGTCGTCAACAAGGACATCAAGAAGGTCAAGCTCGTCGCGTCCGGCGCGGGCGCGGCCGCGCTCGCGTGCCTGGACCTGCTGGTCGACATCGGGCTGCCGCTCGAGAACATCACGGTGACCGACCTGGCCGGCGTGGTCTACAAGGGCCGCACCGAGCTGATGGATCCGGACAAGGAGCGTTTCGCGCGCGAAACCGACGCCCGCACGCTCGCCGAGGTGATCGACGGCGCGGACATCTTCCTCGGCCTGTCGGCCGCCGGCGTGCTGAAGCAGGAGATGGTGAAGGGCATGGCCGAGCGCCCGCTGATCCTCGCGCTCGCGAACCCGACGCCGGAAATCCTGCCGGAACTCGCGCTCGAGGTGCGCCCGGACGCCGTGCTGGCCACCGGCCGCACCGATTACCCGAACCAGGTCAACAACGTCCTGTGCTTCCCGTTCATCTTCCGCGGCGCGCTCGACGTCGGCGCGACGACGATCACGCGCGAAATGGAGATCGCCGCCGTGAACGCGATCGCCGAGCTCGCGCAGCACGAGCAGAGCGACATCGTCGCGACCGCGTACGGCATCCAGGATCTGTCGTTCGGGCCCGAATACCTGATTCCGAAGCCGTTCGATCCGCGCCTGATCGTGAAGATCGCACCGGCCGTCGCGCAGGCCGCGATGGACGGCGGCGTCGCGACGCGCCCGATCGAGGACATGGACGCGTACAAGCAGCACCTGCAGCAGTTCGTGTACCACAGCGGCACGACGATGAAGCCGATCTTCCAGATCGCGCGCGCCGCGCCGGAAGAGAAGAAGCGCGTGGTGTTCGCGGAAGGCGAGGAAGAGCGCGTGTTGCGCGCCGTTCAGATCATCGTCGACGAAAAACTCGCGAAGCCGATCCTGATCGGCCGCCCGTCGGTGATCGAGCACCGTATCCAGCGCTACGGCCTGCGCCTGACGCCGGGCACCGATTTCACGGTCGTCAACACCGAGCACGACGAGCGCTACCGCGACTTCTGGCAGACGTACTACAAGATGATGGCGCGCAAGGGCATCAGCGAGCAGCTCGCGCGTGTCGAAATGCGCCGTCGGACGACGCTGATCGGCTCGATGCTGGTGAAGAAGGGCGAAGCGGACGGGATGATCTGCGGCACGATCAGCACCACGCACCGCCACCTGCACTTCATCGACCAGGTGATCGGCAAGCGCCCGGGCTGCAGCGTGTACGCGGCGATGAACGGCCTCGTGCTGCCGGGCCGCCAGATTTTCCTCGTCGATACGCACGTGAACGTCGATCCGACCCCGGAGGAGCTGGCCGAGATCACGATCATGGCCGCCGAAGAAGTGCGCCGCTTCGGCATCGAACCGAAGGTCGCGCTGGTGTCGCACTCGAATTTCGGCACGAGCAACGCACCTTCGGCGAAGAAGATGCGCGATACGCTCGCGATCCTGCAGGAAACCGCGCCGGAGCTGAAGGTGGACGGCGAAATGCACGGCGACGTGGCGCTCGACGCGGCGCTGCGCAAGGAGATCCTGCCGGAATCGACGCTGGAAGGCGAAGCGAACCTGCTGATCCTGCCGAACATCGACGCCGCGAACATCGCGTACAACCTGCTGAAGACGGCCGCCGGCAACAACATCGCGATCGGGCCGATCCTGCTGGGCGCCGCGCAGCCGGTGCACGTGCTGACCGAATCGGCGACCGTTCGTCGCATCGTCAACATGGCGGCGCTGCTGGTGGCCGACGTCAACGCCGCGCGCTGAGCCGACACGAACGCGCGGCGCCGGTCGAACCGGGGCCGCGCGCGGGGCGAAATTGTAAACAAAGGCAAAAAGAGGCGTGCCCGCAAGGGGCACGCCGCGGGCAGGGCGCAACCGCGCTTCCCATAAGCAACAGCAGCATCTTTCCACTCCGGGTAGCGAGTGTGGCAAGGAGGCAGGTCTTGCCATACGAAAGATGCCGCACGCATTTTATCCTATGTAAGATAAATGTAGTGCAATTTCGGTAAAAAATGCGGAATTCGGGGCGTCGCGTGGCTTTCGATTCCCAAACGGACATTGATTCGCGCGGCCAATAACGCTACGCTAACGCCTTTGTTGGTCGTCAACTACTTGATTTAACAGCGGGAACCCTGGTTCATGGCACGCAAGTGGCTCCGCAACGGCGCGCTCGCGTCCGTCTTCGCGATGTTCGCGATGGGTATCGTCGGCACGCCGACGGGCAGTCTGGTTTCCGCCGCTTACGCACGGGAGGCCGTTCCGGCCGACGTGGCCGCCAGCGGGCTCGATACGATCCCGACTGCCAGTCTTCCGCGCGAGGCCGTGACCACGCTGGGCCTGATCAGCGCCGGCGGCCCCTATCCGTACGAGAAAGACGGCGTCGTGTTCGGCAACCGCGAGCGGATCCTGCCGAAGGCGAAGCGCGGCTACTACCATGAGTACACGGTGCCGACGCCGCGTGCGCGCAATCGCGGCGCGCGCCGGATCGTCTGTGGCGGGCCGTTGCGCCGGATCGACAACTGTTATTACACGGGCGACCACTACAACAGTTTTAAACGTATTGTTGAATGACTTCGGGACGAATGGCATGAGCGACTCCATCTACGCGCACGATACGGCGGCGGCGGATCTGTTCGCGGCCGGCGACGGCAATCTGTTTCAGCGTGTGATTCAGCTGCACGCGGCGGCGCAGGCCGGTGGCACGCCGGAGCAACAGGAAGCCGAGCCCGGGCTTTCATCGAACGAGGAGCCTATGAGCCTTTTCACGACCGTGCGACCCAATCTCGTGCAGTCGATCCGCGCGTTCCGCGTGCAGGATCTCGCCGACGAAGCCGGTCGGCTCGGCCAGCATTTCCTGTATGCGTATTGCGGCGCCGCGCAGTCGAAGCAGGAAGTGATGGAAACGATCGCGACCTCGTTCCTGTTTCCGAAGCATTTCGGGAAGAACTACGACGCGCTGTACGATTGCCTCACCGATCTCGTCGCGAAGGCCGGCGCGCAGCCTGGTTTCGTGATCGTCCTCGAAGGGTTGCCGATCGCGCAGAAATTCGACAAGGAAGGGCGCGAAACGCTGCTCGACGTGTTCCGCGAGGCGGCCGAGTTCTGGGCCGAGCGCAAGGTCGCGTTCCGCGTGTTCTACTCGTTCGCGTAAGCGCGTCGGCGGGCCGGCACGCCGCGTTGTCGCAGCTTCCGGTCGTTGTTCGCCGCCGGCACCGGAATCCGGTGCGCAGCGTCTCGAAAACCCGCCATTGCGCGGGTTTTTGTGCATCTGGCGACTGAATCGGCGAGTGCGCCGTACGCCCGATGGGCGTACTTCACGTCATTGCAGCGATGCCGGCGACGAGCATGCGCTTGCACGGATCGTCTCGTACACGACAACGCAATTCATCGCCGCGGAATGAACCTGAGACGATCCGCGCGTTGAAGTCGAGCCGGAGCGAATCGCTCGCGGTCGCCGATCACCACCCGCCCCAGCGTGCCGCCAGCGCCGCGAGCACGGCCGCGCCGGCCGTCTCGGTACGCAGCACGCGCGGCCCGAGCGACAACGCGGTGAACCCGCGTGCGCGGGCCGCATTTTCCTCGTCCGGCGACAGCCCGCCCTCCGGGCCGATCAGCAGCGTGACGGCGCCCGCGGGCGGCGCGTCGGGCAGCGACGCGAACGGGATGCTCGCGCGCGGCGACAGCAGCAGCCGCAGTTCGCCGTCGGCCGGCGCGGCCGGCAGCGCGTCGAGCCATGCGTGGAAGCCGGCCACCGGCGCGACGTCGGGCACGCGGTTGCGTCCGCACTGTTCGCACGACGCGCGCACGACGCCGCGCCAGTGCGCGACGCGCTTGTCCGCCCGTTCGCCGGCGAGCTTCACGACGCCGCGCGCGGTCGACAGCGGCACGACCGCCGCGACGCCGAGCTCGACGGCTTTCTCGATCACCCAGTCCATCTTGTCGCCGCCGGCGATGCCCTGCGCGAGCGTCACGCGATACGGCGGCTCGGCCTCGGCGGGCTCGAACGTATCGACCTGCACGAGCGCGCCGCGCTTGTCGACCTCGACGAGCCGCGCGCGGTACTGGCCGCCCGTGCCGTCGAACAGCGCGAGCGCGTCGCCGGGCTGCAGGCGCAGCACCTGCACGTGGCGCGCGACGTCGGCCGGCAATGCGAGCGGGGCATCGGCGCGCGGCGCGGCGTCGACGAAAAAGCGCGGCACGGCCGCGGTGGTGGTGGCTTCATTCATGCGTGTGGCGGTTTCGGTCATGCGTCGAGACGGCACCCGAGCGCCCAGCGGTAGCCGTCGAGATCCTCGATCTGCGCGAACCGGTCGCCCCAGAACTGATCCTGCGGCGCGCTCAGCGATTTCGCGCCCGCGTCGAGCGCGCGCTGCCAGGTGGCGTCGACGTCGTCGACATACAGATAGAACGATTGCGGCGCGGTGGCGTTCGCGCGCTTCGGCGTGAGCGCGGGCGAGCCGAACGCGCCCTCGGGCGCGAACATCACGATCAACTGGCCGCGATAGGCCATCTCGACGTGCATGATCGCGCCGTCCTCGTCGTGCACGTCGCGTACCGTGAAGCCGAATGCGGCCTGGAAGAACTCGATGGCCGCGCGCGCGTTGCGCACGGTCAGGTAGGGCGTCAACCAAGGCACGTTGGCCGGACGTGGATCGGTCATGAAGATCTCCTGTTGCACGGTATCGGCGCCGCGGCGCCTGCGCCGGTCTCATGCTGGAACGACGGAACGTTGCGCGGCGTGCCGAGGTTCAGCGGCGAACGCCCAGTGTATCGCGCAGCGCGCGGGGCAGGGCAAAGAGGGACGCATGCAGCCGCGCATCGTAGTAGCGCAAGCCGTCGACGCGGCGGGCCGCGAGCCGTTCGTCCACGTCGTGCGCGAACAGCGCGGCCGCATCGAGCGTGTCGCTCGCGATCGCCATCAGCCACTGCGAGCCGTACAGCGGCACGTGCGCCGACAGTGGGTCGACGACCGCGAAGCTCGCGCGCAGATCGTCGAGCAGCGCGGCGATGCGCGCGGCATGGAACACCGGCGAGCCGAGATGCATCGAGATCGCGCCGCAGCGCGTGAGGATTCGCTTGAGCCGCGCGTAGAACGCACGCGTATAGAGGCCGGCCGCCGGCGAATCGGGCGGCGTGAGGTCGAACACCACGAGATCGAAATGTTCGACCGTCGCATCGACGAAGTGCGCGGCGTCGCCGATCACGACCTCGACGCGCGGGTCGTCGAGCGCGCCCTGGTGCACGTCGTCGAGATAGCGGCGCGCCATCCCGACCACCTCGTGGTCGAGCTCGGCGATCACGATCCGTTCGATGCACGCGTGCTTGAGCAACTGGCGCGCCGCGCCGCCGTCGCCGCCGCCGAGCACGAGCGCCTTCTTCGGCGCCGGATGCGCGAGCGCGGCCGGGTGCGTCATGCACTCGTGATACACGTACTCGTCGCCGACCGACGTCATCGGCCGGCCGTCCAGCGTGAACAGGCGGCCGAGCTGCGGCGTTTCCCACACTTCGATGCGCTGGTGCGGCGACGCCACGTGCGCGAGCCGGCGCGCGTTCGGGAAGCCGTAGGCGGCGTTGGGCGTGGGATGGAAGAGAAGGGTCGTGCTCACGGGTGGGGCCGCGGGAGGCGGGCAGTTCCGACGCCTGAATTATAGGAGGCGGGCGGTTTGGCGGAAAACCGTGCCGGAACACGACGCGCCGACAAGGGAAATGCCGGCCCATCTGTTAAAATGACGAGCTTTGCAGCCCCGTCCGTTGGCTCCGTCCGCTTCGCGTCCGTCAGGCGCCGCACCGCGCGCCGGGAACGATTGACGCTCGAGCTTCCGGATGCCGCCGTGCCCCCGTTTCCTCGACTCGTTCTCCGGACTCGACATGACGACTTCGTCTCCCGCCTCCACCACCTTGATGGCCAACGCGATCCGTGCGCTCGCGATGGACGCCGTCCAGCAAGCGAACTCCGGTCACCCGGGCATGCCGATGGGCATGGCCGAAATCGGCGTCGCGCTCTGGTCGCGCCATCTGAAGCACAACCCGGCGAACCCGCACTGGGCCGACCGCGACCGTTTCGTGCTGTCGAACGGCCATGGCTCGATGCTGCTGTACTCGCTGCTGCACCTGACCGGCTACGACCTGCCGATCGAAGAGCTGAAGAACTTCCGCCAACTGCACTCGAAGACGCCGGGCCACCCCGAATACGGGATCACGCCGGGCGTCGAGACGACCACCGGCCCGCTCGGCCAGGGTCTCGCGAACGCGGTCGGCATGGCGCTCGGCGAAGCGCTGATGGCCGACGAGTTCAACCGTGACGGCGCGAAGATCGTCGATCACCACACGTACGTGTTCCTCGGCGACGGTTGCCTGATGGAAGGCATCTCGCACGAAGCCTGCTCGCTCGCGGGCACGCTGAAGCTGAACAAGCTGATCGCGCTGTACGACGACAACGGCATCTCGATCGACGGCGACGTCGTGAACTGGTTCCACGACGACACGCCGAAGCGCTTCGAAGCGTACGGCTGGAACGTGATTCCGAACGTGAACGGCCACGACGTCGACGCGGTCGACGCGGCCATCGCGAAGGCGAAGTTGTCGGACAAACCGACGCTGATCTGCTGCAAGACGGTGATCGGCAAGGGCGCGGCGACCAAGGCCGGCGGCCACGACGTGCACGGCGCGGCGCTCGGCGCGGAGGAAATCGCGAAGACGCGCGAAGCGCTCGGCTGGAAGTGGGAGCCGTTCGTGATTCCTCAGGAAGTCTATGCGGCCTGGGACGCGAAGGAAGCCGGCAAGCGCGCCGAGTCCGAATGGGACGCGACGTTCGCGGCCTATCGCGCGAAGTTCCCGGCGGAAGCGGCCGAATTCGAGCGCCGGATGGCGAACAAGCTGCCGGCCGACTGGGCCGAGAAGGCCGCGGCGATCATCGCCGGCGCGAACGAGCGCGCCGAGACGGTCGCGACCCGCAAGGCGTCGCAGCAGGCGATCGAAGGCCTCGCCGCCGCGCTGCCCGAGCTGCTCGGCGGCTCGGCCGATCTGACCGGCTCGAACCTGACCAACTGGAAGGCGTCGAAGGCGGTGCGCGCGAATCCGGAAGGCGCGGGCGTGCTGCTCGGCAACCACATCAACTACGGCGTGCGCGAATTCGGCATGAGCGCCGCGATCAACGGCCTCGCGCTGCACGGCGGCCACAAGCCGTTCGGCGGCACGTTCCTGACGTTCTCCGACTACAGCCGCAATGCGCTGCGCGTGGCCGCGCTGATGAAGGTGCCGTCGATCTTCGTGTTCACGCACGATTCGATCGGCCTCGGCGAAGACGGCCCGACGCACCAGTCGATCGAGCACGTGTCGAGTCTGCGCCTGATCCCGAACCACGACGTGTGGCGTCCGGCCGACACGGTCGAGACGGCCGTCGCGTGGACCCACGCGGTCGCCGCCGATCGTCCGTCGAGCCTGATCTTCAGCCGTCAGAACCTTGCGTTCAACCCGCGTACCGATGCGCAGATCGCGAACATCGAGAAGGGCGGCTACGTGCTGAAGGACTGGGACGAGGAAATCGTCGCGCGCAAGATCATCCTGATCGCGACGGGCTCGGAAGTCGAACTCGCGATGAAGGCCGTCGAGCCGCTCGCGCAACAGGGCATCGCGGCCCGCGTCGTGTCGATGCCGTCGACCAACGTGTTCGATCGCCAGGACGCCGAATACCGCGAACGCGTGCTGCCGCACGGCGTGCGCCGCGTCGCGATCGAAGCGGGCGTGACGAGCTTCTGGCACAAGTACGTCGGCCTCGAGGGCGGCGTCGTCGGGATCGACACGTTCGGCGAATCGGCGCCGGCCGGCGTGCTGTTCAAGTACTTCGGTTTCACCGTCGAGCACGTCGTCGAGACCGTGAAGGCCGTGCTGGCCTGAAAGCATACGCGACGCGCGCCACCCGTTGCGCGCGTCGCACCGTGAAGCTGCACGAAACGAATTTTTTCAGCCATCAGGAGATAGACCATGACGATTCGCGTCGCAATCAACGGCTACGGCCGTATCGGCCGCAACACGCTGCGCGCGTTCTATGAAAACGGCAAGAAGCACGATCTCGAGATCGTCGCGATCAACGACCTGGGCGATGCGAAGACCAACGCGCACCTGACCCAGTACGACACCGCGCACGGCAAGTTCCCGGGCGACGTGTCGGTCGACGGCGACTACCTCGTCGTGAACGGCGACAAGATCCGCGTGCTCGCGAACCGCAACCCGGCCGAACTGCCGTGGGGCGAGCTGGGCGTCGACGTCGTGATGGAATGCACGGGCTTCTTCACGACGAAGGAAAAGGCGAGCGCGCACCTGAAGGGCGGCGCGAAGAAGGTGATCATCTCGGCGCCGGGCGGCAAGGACGTCGACGCGACGATCGTCTACGGCGTGAACCACGACGTGCTGAAGGCCGAGCACACGGTCATCTCGAACGCGTCGTGCACGACGAACTGCCTCGCGCCGCTCGTCAAGCCGCTGAACGACAAGATCGGCCTCGAAACCGGCCTGATGACGACGATCCACGCGTACACGAACGACCAGGTGCTGACGGACGTCTATCACGAAGACCTGCGCCGCGCGCGTTCGGCCACGCACAGCCAGATCCCGACGAAGACGGGCGCCGCATCGGCCGTCGGCCTCGTGCTGCCGGAGCTGAACGGCAAGCTCGACGGCTACGCGATCCGCGTCCCGACGATCAACGTGTCGATCGTCGATCTGTCGTTCATTGCGAAGCGCGACACGACGGTCGAGGAAGTCAACGCGATCATGAAGGAAGCATCGGAAGGCGCGCTGAAGGGCATCCTCGGCTACAACGACGCACCGCTGGTGTCGATCGACTTCAACCACAACCCGGCTTCGTCGACGTTCGACGCGACGCTGACCAAGGTGTCGGGCCGTCTCGTGAAG
This sequence comes from Burkholderia anthinoferrum, assembly GCF_002925705.1. NCBI lineage: Bacteria > Pseudomonadati > Pseudomonadota > Betaproteobacteria > Burkholderiales > Burkholderiaceae > Burkholderia > Burkholderia anthinoferrum. Next base: position 83,580 of record NZ_LFZP01000044.1, on the reverse strand, counting down.
GTGTCGAGCTGGTACGACAACGAGTGGGGTTTCTCGAACCGCATGCTCGATACGGCAATCGCATTCGCGAACGCGAAGTAATCCAGCACGTTGCGCGGCCGCCGCAAGGCGGCCGGCGTGGCGAACGAGCCCGGCCCGGGGTTTCCCGGCCGGGTTTTTTATTGCCCGGCGTTCGCCGTCACCTGCCCGATCGCATCGACGAACGCGCGTTTCAGCGGGCTGTCGAGATCGGTCCACGCGAGGCCGACGCCGCTGCGGTGACCGGCCAGATCGAGCGGCCGCGCGAGCACGTTCGGCGGCAGCGCGCTGGCCGCTTCCGCCGGGATCAGCCCGATCCCCATGCCGGCCGCGACGAGCGCGAGCATCGTCGTGAATTCGCCGAACTCCTGCGCAATGTCGAGCGTCGTGCCCGCGCGGCTCAATGCGAGCAGCATGTCGTCGTGAAAGCCGGGCGCGTAGCGGCGCGCGAGCACGAACGTGGGCTGGCCGCGCAGCGCGGCCGGTGAAATCGCGTCGTGCGCGGCCAGCGGATGGTCCAGCGGCAGCGCCACGACGAACCCTTCCTCGAGCACCACGCGCGTGTCGATGCCCGCGTAGGCGGCCGGCAGCCGGATCATCCCGAAATCGATCCGGCGCTCGCGCAGCGCGGCGATCTGGTCGGGCGTCGGCATGTCCTTCAGCTCGAGCGCGATCAACGGATAGCGCTCGCGCATCGTGCGCAGCACGGCCGGCAACAGCGCCGGCAAGACCGACGACACGAACGCGATCCGCAGCGTGCCGATTTCGCCGCGGCTCGACCGCCGCGCGATCTGTTCCGCGCGCGCGGCCTGCTGCAGCGTCGCCCGCGCTTCGGGCAGGAACACGCGCCCGGTGTCGCTCAATTCGACCTTGTGCCGGTCGCGCTCGAACAGGCGCGCGCCGAGTTCCGCCTCGAGCGCCTTGATCTGCATGCTCAGCGCGGGCTGCACGATGCACAGGCGCTGCGCGGCGCGCCCGAAATGCAGCTCTTCCGCGAGCGTGACGAAGGCGCGCAATTGCTTGAGTTCCATTGGGGCGGCGGGTGCGAGAAGGCGGTAATCAGTTTTCATGATAACCGGATCAAAAAAGACCATTGGCGCGGACCCGGCCGGCGGCCGAAGATACCGTCGATGCGAGACCGGCCGCGATGGGCAGCCGGCTCGACCGGCACGAGGAGACATCCATGACCCATGCGCTTGACCGGTTCCGCCTCGACGGCCGCCGCGCGCTGATTACCGGTTCCGGTCGCGGAATCGGGCTGACGCTCGCCCGCGGGCTCGCGGAAGCCGGCGCGGCGATCGTCATCAACGATCGCAATGAAGAGAAGGCCGCGACGCTCGCGCGCCAGTTCCGCGACGAAGGCTTCGCGGCCGACCATGCGGTGTTCGACGTGGCCGAGCACGCGCAGGTACGCGCGGCGATCGACCACTTCGAGGCGCGCGTCGGCGCGATCGACATCCTCGTGAACAACGCGGGCATCCAGCGTCGCGCGCCGCTCGACGCATTCGACCCGGACGACTGGCATGCACTGATGCGCGTGAATCTCGACGGCGTGTTCAACGTCGCGCAGGCGGTCGCGCGGCACATGATCGCGCGCGGCCACGGGAAGATCATCAACATCTGCTCGGTGCAGAGCGAGCTCGCGCGGCCGACGATCGCGCCGTATGCGGCGACCAAGGGCGCGGTGCGAATGCTGACCAAAGGAATGTGCGCCGACTGGGCGCGCCACGGCATCCAGGCGAACGGCCTCGCGCCCGGCTATTTCGAAACCGAGCTGAATCGCGCGCTGGTCGACGACGCGGCGTTTTCCGACTGGCTGTGCAAGCGCACGCCGGCCGGCCGCTGGGGGCAGGTCGACGAGCTGTGCGGCGCGGCGATCTTCCTCGCGTCGGCCGCGTCCGATTTCGTGAACGGCCAGACGCTGTTCGTCGACGGCGGCCTGACCAGCGCCGTCTAACGAGGAGAGCGTGTCATGCGTATGCGTTGCATGTGTGTCGTGATTCACGGGCCGAACGACCTGCGGGTCGAGGAGCAGGATGCCGGCGAGATCGGCCCGGGCCAGGTGCGCGTCGACGTCGCGATGGGCGGCATCTGCGGCTCCGACCTGCATTACTTCCGACATGGCGGCTTCGGCGCGATCCGGCTCCAGCAGCCGATGGTGCTCGGCCACGAAGTCGCCGGCACCGTCGCTGAAGTGGCGCCGGACGTGACGTCGGTGAAAGCCGGCGATCGCGTCGCGGTCAACCCGAGCCGGCCGTGCGGCGCCTGCCGCTACTGTCTCGAAGGGCTGCCGAACCAGTGTCTCGACATGCGCTTCTACGGCAGCGCGATGCGGATGCCGCACGTGCAGGGTGCGTTCCGCAATGCGCTCGTGTGCGACGCGGTGCAGTGCGTGAAGGTCGCCGATCACGTGCCGCTGTCGCTCGCGGCGCTCGCCGAGCCGTTCGCGGTCGGCCTGCATGCGGTGTCGCGCGCGGGCCCGCTGATCGGCAAGCGCGTGCTCGTGTCGGGTTGCGGGCCGATCGGCGTGCTGGCGGTCGCGGCGGCGCGCGTGCACGGCGCCGCGGAGATCGTCGCGACCGATGTCGTCGACGCGCCGCTCGCGGTGGCGAGCGCGCTCGGCGCGGACCGCACGATCAACGCGGCGGCCGATGCCGGTTGGGTCGAGCGCTACGGCGCCGACAAGGGCACGTTCGACGTGATGATCGAATGTTCGGGCAATGCGCGCGCGCTGCGCGACGGGCTGGACGTGATGCGGCCGCGCGGCGTCGTCGTGCAGCTCGGGCTCGGCGGCGACGTGAGCCTGCCGCAGAACGTGGTGGTCGCGAAGGAGCTGTCGATCTGCGGCTCGTTCCGCTTTCACGCGGAATTCGCGCTGGCGGTGCAACTGATCAACGCGGGGCGCGTCGACCTGCGGCCGGCCGTCACGCGCGTGTTCCCGATGCGCGATGCGAACCTCGCATTCGAACTGGCCGGCGATCGCCAGCGTGCGATGAAGGTGCTGATCGATTTCGCGAACCAGGCCGCGTGACGGGGCAGCGTTAGCGCGCGACGGCAGCAGCGCCCTTGGCAAAAAGGCACGCCCGCGATGCGCGGTGCGTGCCTTTTTGTCGTGCGGTGGAAACGGACTGCCGGATTGCCGGCCCGCCGCATCACTGCGTGACCCGCCGCGTGCCGCAGCGTCGCGGCGCGCGCGTTCATCGACCGCATGCTGGCGCATCGCGATCGGTCAGAGCGGTGACCGGTACGGCCGCGCGGCGGCGCGGAAGGGTTACGCGCCGGGTGTCGGGAAGAAGACGCCCGCGCGCTGTGCGGCGTTCGCGATGTGCGTTTCGATCGCGGTGCCGGCGGCGGCCGCGTCGCGCGCGATCAGCGCGTCGACGATCGCGCGGTGCTCGTGCCACGTCGACAGCAGCAGCTCGCGCCGGTAGAACGGCATGCGCTGGCTTTCCTTCATGATGTCCGCGCTGCTGCGCAGGATCGACTCGATCGCCGCGTTGCCGGCCAGATGGATGATCCGCATGTGGAAGTCGAAGTCGAGCCGCGATGCCTCGTCGAGCGCGCTGTCGGTCAGCGCGACGTGCAGGTCCGCGAGGTTGTCCTCGAACCATGCGATGTCTGCGTCGCTGACGACGTGCGCGGCCATCCGCGCGGCGAAGCCTTCGAGCGCATAGCGCATCTGGTAGGTGTCGGGCGGCGACGACTGCTCGGCGAATTGCCACGGATGCGCGGCCGACGCCTGCGCGCTTTCGACGTACACGCCCTTGCCCGCGCGGATGCGCAGCATCCCGAGCGCCTCGAGCGTCGACAGCGCCTCGCGTAGCGACGCGCGGCTGATCTCCAGCTCCTCGGAGAGCTGGCGCTGGGCCGGCAGCAGGCTGCCGACCGGATACACGCCTGCCTCGATCCGGTCGCGGATCGTCGCGATGGCGGCGTCGGTCACGGTATGCGGAACATTTCTCATGATGTGAACGATGGCCGGTCTGACCGGCATTGTAATCCGCACGCAGGCGGTGCACGCGGCCGTACGGGAAAGCCACGATCTGCCCCCTTTCGGGCCCCGGAAACACGGGCGCGGGGGCGGGAAATCCCTATTTTGTCCGTCCTTGACGCCACTATATCGGCTTCCTACTATCCACCATAACATCACTGGTCTTACCAGTATGAACAGACGAAACTGCAACCGTTGGATCGGGAGAGCGCCGTGTCAAAATTCCTTAATTCGCTGTTTGGCCGGGTAGTCGTCGCCTTGATACTGGGGGTCGCGCTCGGCGCGTTCTTCCCGCACTTCGCCGAGTCGCTGCGTCCGCTCGGCGACGGCTTCCTGAAGCTCATCAAGATGGTGATCGGCCCGATCGTCTTCTGCGTCGTGGTGAGCGGGATGGCCAACGCGGGCGACCTGAAGAAGGTCGGCCGGGTCGGCCTGAAGGCCGTCGTCTACTTCGAGGTGATGACGACGCTCGCGCTCGGCATCGGGCTCGTGCTCGCGTGGTTCACGCGCCCGGGCGTCGGGATGAACATCGACCTGCGCTCGCTCGACGCGGCGTCGCTGTCGACGTACGCGAAGAACGCCGAAAGCCTGAAGGACACGGCCGGCTACCTGATGAAGATCATCCCCGACACCGCGATCGACGCGTTCGCGAAGGGCGACATCCTGCAGATCCTCGTGTTCGCGGTGCTGTTCGGCTCCGCGCTGTCGCTGCTCGGCGACAAGGCGCAGCGCGTCAATTCGCTGATCGAGGAGCTGTCGCACGTGTTCTTCCGGATCATCGGCTTCATCATCAAGCTCGCACCGCTCGGCGTGCTCGGCGCGATCGCGTTCACGACCGGCAAGTACGGCGTCGCGTCGCTCAAGCAGCTCGGCTATCTGGTCGCGGTGTTCTACCTGAGCTGCTTCGTGTTCGTCACCGTCGTGCTCGGCGTCGTGATGCGGCTCGCGGGTTTCTCCGTGTTCAAGCTGATCCGCTACCTGCGCGAGGAACTGTCGATCGTGCTCGGCACGGCGTCGTCGGACGCGGTGCTGCCGCAGGTGATGAGCAAGCTCGAATACATGGGCATCAAGGATTCGACCGTCGGCCTCGTGATCCCGACCGGCTATTCGTTCAACCTCGACGGCTTCTCGATCTACCTGACGCTCGCCGTGCTGTTCATCGCGCAGGCCACCAACACGCCGCTGTCCACGCACGATCTGATCGTCGTGCTGCTCGTGTCGCTCGTCACGTCGAAGGGCGCGCACGGCATCCCCGGCTCCGCGATCGTGATTCTCGCGGCGACGCTGTCGGCGATTCCCGCGATTCCCGTGCTCGGCCTCGTGCTGATCCTGCCGGTCGACTGGTTCGTCGGCATCGCCCGCGCGCTGACCAACCTGATCGGCAACTGCGTCGCGACGGTGGTGGTCGCGGTGTGGGAGAACGACATCGACCGCGCACGCGCGACGCGCGTGCTGAATCGCGAACTGCGCTACGTGGCCGACGCGCCCGGCAGCGCCGCCCCCGTCGCAGGCGACCAGGCCCACGCGCTCTGACCCCGACGCTCGCGCGGCGCGGCTTCCCTGGCCGGGCGCGCTTGGCCGGCCGCCCCCCGCCACACCGCGCGACCGACCTTCACGCGACCGGCGCGCCGACGCGCCGGCGCTTCTCGAAACAATGGAGACGACATGGCAGCCCCCATCCTCGATCCGAACGCGCCGGCTTTCACGCGGCGCTACATGAACCTCGCCGACCCGCGCCTGGGCGCGCAGGCGCTCTTTGCCAGCGACGAATTCTTCGCGCCCAAGGAGCGCATGCTCAATCCCGAGCCGGCCGTGTTCATTCCCGGCAAGTACGACGACCACGGCAAGTGGATGGACGGCTGGGAAACGCGCCGCAAGCGCACGACCGGCCATGACTTCTGCGTGGTGCGCCTCGCGCGGCCGGGCGTGATTTACGGCGTCGACCTCGATACGAGCCACTTCACCGGCAACTTTCCGCCGGCCGCGTCGATCGAGGCCTGCGCGGTGGACGGCGACACGCCGCCCGACGACGCCGAATGGCGCACGATCGTGCCCGCGACGACGCTGCAGGGCAATTCGCACCATTACGTGAGCGTCGACGATGCGCGGCCGGTCACCCACCTGCGCGTGAACCTGTACCCGGACGGCGGGCTCGCGCGGCTGCGCGTGTACGGCCAGCCGCAGCGCGACTGGCGCCACGTGCCGGCCGGCGAGCTCGTCGATCTCGCGGCGATCGAGAACGGCGGCTACCTGGTGGCCGCGAACAACCAGCACTTCGGCCCGGCCTCGCAGATGCTGATGCCGGGGCGCGGCGTGAACATGGGCGACGGCTGGGAAACGCGGCGCCGCCGCGAGCCCGGCAACGACTGGGCGATCGTCGCGCTCGCGCGGCCGGGCATCATCCGGCGCGTCGAGGTCGATACGGCGTTCTTCAAGGGCAATTTCCCCGACCGCTGCTCGCTGCAGGCCGCGCACGTCACGGGCGGCACCGACGATTCGCTCGTCACGCAGGCGATGTTCTGGGCCGAACTGCTCGGCGAGCAGAAGCTGCAGATGGACCACGTGCACACGTTCGACGCGCTCGCGGCGCTCGGCCCCGTCACGCACGTGCGGTTCAACATCTTCCCGGACGGCGGCGTGTCGCGCCTGCGTCTGTGGGGCGAGCCGGCTTGAGGGAGGTGGGCGGCATGAGCGGAACTCCGATCCTGCGCGTCGAGCGCCTGACCCGCGAAGCGTTCGCGCCGTTCGGCGACGTGATCGCGCTCGAAGGCGCGCGGCATTTCCCGATCAACGGCGGCACGACCGAGCGCTTTCACGATCTCGCGACGATCGACGTGTGCGCGGACGGCGGCCGGCCGCTCGTCAGCGTGTTTCGCGCGCAGCCGCGCGCGCTGCCGGTGGCGATCACGCTGATGGAGCGCCATCCGCACGGCAGCCAGGCGTTCATCCCGCTCGCGGCGGTGTCGCGTTATGCGATCGTCGTCGCGCCGGCCGGCGAGTTCCGGCCCGATGCGATGCGCGCGTTCCTGGCCGAGGGCTGGCAGGGCGTCAATTATGCGAAGGGCGTCTGGCATCATCCGCTGCTCGCGCTCGACGCGGTCAGCGATTTCGTGATCGTCGATCGCGGCGGGCCGCAGCCGAACTGCGACGAGATCCCGCTGGAGCACGCGTGGACGCTGGCGTTCGAGCCGGTCTGCGAGGGAGTAGAAGGGCTTTCGTAAGCATTCCCGGCGCGCGGCAGGCGCGCCGAAAAAGCACACGGCCCGGGCGGCGAGATGCCGGCCGGGCCGTGCCGCGTGCGCGGGTGGCGCGATTCAGTGCTTGCGGTGCGGGCAGTTCTCGGTCGTGCACGAACCGTACATCGCGAGCGAGTGCTCCTGGAGCCGGAAGCCGCGCTCCTTCGCGATCGCCTGCTGGCGGCTCTCGATCTCGGCGTCGAAGAATTCCTCGACGCGGCCGCAATCGAGGCACACGAGGTGGTCGTGGTGCGAGCCTTCGTTCAGTTCGAACACCGCCTTGCCGGATTCGAAGTTGCTGCGCGACAGCAGGCCGGCCTGCTCGAACTGCGTGAGCACGCGATAGACGGTGGCGAGCCCGATGTCGAGCTGTTCGTTGAGCAGGTTGCGGTAGACGTCTTCGGCCGTCAGGTGGCGCACGGGGCTCTGCTGGAAGATCTCGAGAATCTTGAGGCGCGGTAGGGTGGCCTTTAGCCCGATATTCTTGAGATCCGTCGGATTGGTCATGGCTAGGCATCCCTAGAGTACAATGCAGGGCTTCAATGTTACCGGCTTTTCGCCGTTCCAGATATACGCGCGGCCTGTACGCGGGCCAGCACGGTGAAGGAAATGATCCCAGAATCGCTTTCGCACTTTCAGAGGAGTCGCATGCGGAGTGCCATCATCGCTGCCGCCGCCGTTGTCGCGCTGGCGGGTTGTTCGTCGTACGACAGCGTGACGCAGCGCATCGCGCAGAGCATCACGCCGTATCGGATCACCGTCGTGCAAGGCAACTTCGTGTCGCAGGAGAAGGCCGCCCAGCTGCAGGTCGGCATGACGCGCGAGCAGGTCCGCGCGCTGCTCGGCACGCCGCTGCTGGCGGACATGTTCCACGCGGATCGCTGGGATTACCTCTTCTACTTCAAGCGCGGCTCGACGTCGATCGTCCAGCAGCGCGACCTCGTCATCAACTTCTCGGGCGATCGCGTCGCGAGCTGGAGCGGCGCCGACAACCTGCCGTCCGAGCTCGACCTGCTGGCCGACATCGACGGCGACCGCGGCGGCAAGAAGGCGAAGGCCGCTGCCGCGGCGAAGAAGGCGTCCGAAGCCGCTGCGGCCGCGAGCGCCGCGCAGGCTGCCGCCGCCGCGAGCCCGGCCACCGAGCCGGCGCCGGGCGCGGTGGTCGACCAGGATGCGAACGCCCAGGCGGCGCGCGCGGCGAACCGCGCGACCAACCAGGTGTCGGGGCAGGGTGCGGCGTCGCGCCGGTTCACGCCGGCCGCGCAGGCCTCGGGCGGCGCGCCGGTGCCGGGCGGCCAGCCGCCGGGCGCCGCGCCGGCGATCCAGCCGCAGTTCCAGTTCCATCGTCCGCCGCAGCCGAACGTGTCGAACGAGGCGTCGCCGCCGGTCGGCCCGCAAGGCTCGGACAACCTGCAGAACCAGCCGCTCACCGCACCGGCGCAGTAAGCGGCCGGCGTGCGGAAACGGGGCGGCATGCGCCGCCCGCCTTTAGACCTGTCGTGTAGAAAGCCATGAAGATTGCGATTGCCGGCGCATCGGGCCGAATGGGCCGGATGCTGATCGAAGCCGTTCTCAACGATGCCGACGTGCAGCTCGTCGGCGCGCTCGACCGCGCCGGTTCGCCGTTCCTCGGCCAGGACGCCGGTGCGTTTCTCGGCAAGGACACCGGGATCAAGCTGACCGACGATCTCGACGCCGTGTTCGCGCAGGCCGACTATCTGATCGATTTCACGCGTCCGGAAGGCACGATGGCCCACATCGAGGCCGCGCTGCGCCACGACGTGAAGCTCGTGATCGGCACGACCGGCTTCACGGCCGAGCAGAAGGCCGAGTTGCAGGCCGCCGCGGGCAAGATCGGCATCGTGTTCGCGGCGAACATGAGCGTCGGCGTGAACGTCACGCTGAAGCTGCTCGAATTCGCGGCGAAGCATTTCTCGCACGGCTACGACATCGAGATCATCGAGGCGCATCACCGCCACAAGGTCGACGCACCGTCGGGCACCGCGCTGATGATGGGCGAAGCCGTCGCCGGCGCGCTCGGCCGCTCGCTCGACGACTGCGCGGTGTACGGCCGCCACGGCGTGACGGGCGAGCGCGATCCGTCGTCGATCGGCTTTGCGGCGGTGCGCGGCGGCGATATCGTCGGCGATCACACCGTGCTGTTCGCCGGGATCGGCGAGCGCATCGAGATCACGCACAAGTCGTCGAGCCGCGTGTCGTACGCGCAGGGCGCGTTGCGTGCGGTGCGCTTCCTGTCGGCGCGCGGCGCCGGCCTGTTCGACATGCAGGACGTGCTCGGCCTGCGCTGACACCCGCGAGGAAACTCCGATGGCGATTCCCACCGGCGTTGTCCACTACCTCGAAAGCGGCGATGCGATCACGCACGCCGTCGCCTATGTGCTGCTGGCGATGTCCGTCGCCAGCTGGTGCTTCCTCTTCATGAAAGCCTGGCTGCTGGTCCGCGCGAAGCGGCAGGGGCCGCGCGCGCTCGCCGCGTTCTGGCGCGCGCCGTCGCTCGACGCGGGCATCGCCGCGCTGGCCGGCGCCGATCGCGAGCGCGTGTTCGTGCCGCTCGCCGAAGCCGCGCGCGACGCGGCCGACGACCACGACCCGGCCGCGCTGGCCGCGCGCGTCGAGCGCGGCGAACGCGTGCTGCGCGCGTTGCGGCACGCGATGCTGCGCTCGCAGCGGCGCCTCGAATTCGGCCAGGTGCTGCTCGCGTCGATCGGCAGCACCGCGCCGTTCGTCGGGCTGCTCGGCACCGTGTGGGGTATCTACCACGCGCTCGGCAGCATCGCCGCGAGCGGGCAGGCGCAGATCGAGAACGTCGCGGGCCCGGTGGGCGAGGCGCTGATCATGACCGCGTTCGGGCTGGTCGTCGCGATTCCCGCGGTGCTCGCGTACAACATCCTCGGCCGGCTCGTCCGGCAGCTTGCCGAGGAACTCGACGGCTTCGCGCGCGATCTGCACGTATTCGTGTGCGCGCAGGGCGCCTGACGCGCCGGCCCCGGAGGAACGACCATGGCATTCGGCGGGCTCGAGCACCACAAGACGTCCGCGCCGATGGCGGAGATCAACATGACGCCGCTGATCGACGTGATGCTCGTGCTGCTCGTCATCTTCATCATCACCGCGCCGCTGATGACGCACGCGATCCGGCTCGACCTGCCGAAGGTGGCGGCGAGCGTCGCGCGCGACACGCCGCAATCCGTCACGCTGTCGATCGACGACGCGGGCAAGCTTTACTGGGACGACGCGCCCGTGGCGCTCGACGCGCTGCCCGCGCGCTTCCGGGCCGCCGCCGCGGGCGCCGCGCCGCCCGAGTTGCGGCTGCGCGCGTCGCGCGCGACGCGCTACGACGTGATCGCGCAGGTGATGGGCGCCGCGCAGGCCGCGGGCCTCACGCGGATCGGCTTCGTGACCGACGTGCCGCCGGCCGGCGGCGCCGTGCCGCCCGCCGCCGGCGCGAAACCCTGATACGCCGTCGTTGCGGGCCCCGGCCCGCGAGAGACCGGCCGTGCGGGCCCGCACGGGCGGTATAATCGACGTTTTTCCCGGCCCGGAACCGCTCAGCCCGTTCCCGCGCCGGGCACGCACGATTTCGATCCAATCCTGCGCGCGAGCCGTCGCGCCGCTTAAAGCCTAGCCCGAACCACACCATGCACGAGAGATACGTACCCGCCGACGTCGAAGCCGCCGCCCAGGGCGACTGGCGCGCAGCCGATGCCTACAAGACGAAGGAAGATGCGCAGAAGCCGAAGTTCTACTGCGTGTCGATGCTGCCGTACCCGTCCGGCAAGCTGCACATGGGTCACGTGCGCAACTACACGATCAACGACGTGATGTACCGCTATCTGCGGATGAACGGCTACAACACGCTGATGCCGATGGGCTGGGACGCGTTCGGGATGCCGGCCGAGAACGCCGCGATGGCGAACGGCGTGCCGCCCGCGAAGTGGACCTACGACAACATCGACTACATGAAGGGCCAGATGCAGTCGATGGGCCTCGCGATCGACTGGTCGCGCGAGATCGCGACGTGCAAGCCCGACTACTACAAGTGGAACCAGTGGCTGTTCCTGAAGATGCTCGAGAAGGGCATCGCGTACAAGAAGACGGGCACCGTGAACTGGGACCCGGTCGACCAGACCGTGCTCGCGAACGAGCAGGTGATCGACGGCCGCGGCTGGCGCTCCGGCGCGCTCGTCGAGAAGCGCGAGATCCCGATGTACTACCTGCGCATCACGCAGTACGCGGATGAGCTGCTGAACGACCTCGACGGCCTCGGCTGGCCCGAGCGCGTGAAGATCATGCAGCAGAACTGGATCGGCAAGAGCTTCGGCGTGAACTTCGGCTTCCCGTACGAACTCGACGGCGAGCAGAAGCTGCTGCGCGTGTTCACGACGCGCGCCGACACGATCATGGGCGTCACGTTCTGCGCGATCGCGGCCGAGCACCCGCTCGCCACGCGTCTCGCGCAGGACAAGCCGGAGCTGCTCGCGTTCATCGACGAATGCAAGCGCGGCGGCGTCGCCGAGGCCGACGTCGCGACGATGGAGAAGAAGGGCGTCGCGACCGGCTTCTCGGTCAAGCACCCGCTGACCGGCGAGCCGGTCGAGGTGTGGATCGGCAACTACGTGCTGATGAGCTATGGCGAAGGCGCGGTGATGGGCGTGCCGGGCCACGACGAGCGCGATTTCGCGTTCGCGAAGAAATACGGCCTGCCGATCAAGCAGGTGATCGCGAGCGAAGGGCAGACGTACTCGCTCGACGCATGGCAGGAGTGGTACGGCGACAAGGAAACCGCGGTCTGCGTGAACAGCGGCAAGTACGACGGCCTGCGCTACACGGAAGCGGTGGACGCGGTCGCGGCCGACCTGAAGGCCGGCGGCTTCGGCGACAAGCAGGTCACGTGGCGCCTGCGCGACTGGGGCGTGTCGCGCCAGCGCTACTGGGGCACGCCGATCCCGATCATCCACTGCCCGTCGTGCGGCGACGTGCCGGTGCCGGAGGCCGACCTGCCGGTCGTGCTGCCGGAAGACCTCGTGCCGGACGGCACGGGCAACCCGCTCGCGAAGTCCGAAGCGTTCCTGAACTGCACGTGTCCCAAGTGCGGCGCGGCGGCGAAGCGCGAAACCGACACGATGGACACCTTCGTCGATTCGTCGTGGTACTTCTCGCGCTACACGGCGCCGGACGCCGAGACCATGGTCGACGCGCGCACCGATTACTGGATGCCGATGGATCAATACATCGGCGGCATCGAGCACGCGATCCTGCACCTGCTGTATTCGCGCTTCTGGACCAAGGTGATGCGCGACCTCGGCCTCGTGAAGTTCGGCGAGCCGGCGAAGAACCTGCTCACGCAGGGGATGGTGCTGAACGAGACGTACTACCGCGAGGACGCGGCCGGCAAGAAGACCTGGTACAACCCGCTCGACGTGACGGTCACGCACGACGACAAGGGCCGCCCGGTCGGCGCGACGCTGAATGCGGACGGCCAGCCGGTCGTGCTCGGCGGCATCGAGAAGATGTCGAAGTCGAAGAACAACGGCGTCGATCCGCAACTGCTGATCGACCAGTACGGCGCCGATACCGCGCGCCTGTTCACGATGTTCGCGGCGCCGCCGGAGCAGCAGCTCGAGTGGTCGGGCGCGGGCGTCGAGGGTGCGAGCCGCTTCCTGCGCCGCGTGTGGAGCTTCGGCTTCGGCAACCGCGAAGCGCTCGCGGCCCGCGCGGGCTTCGATGCCGCCGCGCTGGGCGACGCCGACAAGGCGCTGCGCCGCGAGATCTACAGCGTGCTGAAGCAGGCCGATTTCGACTACCAGCGCCTGCAGTACAACACGGTCGTGTCGGCCGCGATGAAGATGCTGAACGCGATCGACGGCGCGAAGGGCGCGACGCCCGCCGTGCTGCGCGAAACCTACGGCGTGCTGCTGCGCGTGCTGTACCCGGTCGTGCCGCACATCACGTTCGAGCTGTGGAAGGCGCTCGGCTACGCGGACGAATTCGGCCCGCTGCTCGATGCGCCGTGGCCGAAGGTCGACGAGGCCGCGCTCGAGCAGGCCGAGATCGAACTCGTGCTGCAGGTGAACGGCAAGGTGCGCGGCGCGCTGAAGGTCGCGAAGGACGCGAGCCGCGACGCGATCGAAGCGGCGGCGGTGGCCGACGAGGCATTCGCGAAATTCAGCGACGGCAAGCCGGCGAAGAAGATCGTCGTCGTGCCGGGCCGCCTCGTGAACATCGTCGTCTGACGGCCGCGGGCCGTCGGGTGCACACAGAAGGAGCGAAGGTGATCCGCAGATCGTTTTTGATGCTCGTCGGCAGCGCGGTCGCGCTGTCGGCATGCGGCTTCCAGTTGCGCGGCCAGCAGGACTACGCGTTCAAGCACCTGTTCGTGGCCGGTGCGCCGGCGCCCGTCGAGGCGCGGCTCACGCGCCTCGTCCAGGCCGGCAGCGACACGAAGATCGTCAAGTCGGCGGACGATGCCGACGCCGTGCTGCGCATGTGGGAGTCGCGTGGCCAGAACACGCTGACGCTCAACAAGTACGGCTCCGCGCAGGAATACGCGCTGTTCTACACGCTGAACTACACGCTGACGAGCAAGGACGGCACCGTGCTGATCCCGCCGAGCGCGATCGCGCTGAACCGCGCGATGACCTACAGCGACCAGTACACGAACGCGAAGGCGCAGGAAGCCGACATCCTGTACGGCGACATGCAGAACGACGCGGTCGATCAACTGATGCGGCGTCTCGCGATCGTCCATTCGCTGACGCCGGCGCCGGAGGACGTGGTGCCGGGCGTGGCGCCGCGCGCGCCGCTGCCGCCGCCGCCGCTCTGATCGCGGGCGCACGCAGCGATGCAATTGCGACTTGATGCGCTGGAGCCGCACCTCGCGAAGGGGGTGGCCGGGCTCTACACCGTCTACGGCGACGAGCCGCTGCTCGCGCAGGAAGCGTGCGACCGCATTCGTGCGGCCGCGCGCGCGGCCGGTTTTACCGAGCGTTCGGTGCATACGGTCGAACGCGGCTTCGACTGGAGCGTGCTGCTCGGCGCGACCCAGGCGATGTCGCTGTTCGGCGAGCGCCAGCTGATCGAGCTGCGCATTCCGTCGGGCAAGCCCGGCAAGGAAGGCGCCGACGCGCTGAAGACGCTCGCGGCCACGCCGAACCCCGACGCGCTGATGCTCGTCACGTTGCCGCGTCTCGACGCGGCCACGCAGAAATCCGCATGGTTTACCGCGCTGCAGAACGGCGGCGTCGCGCTGAAGATCGATCCGGTCGATCGCGCGCAACTGCCGAACTGGATCGGGCAGCGCCTGTCGATGCAGGGCCAGCGCGTCGCATCCGGCGACGACGGGCGCCGCGCGCTGCAGTTCATCGCGGAGCGCGTCGAGGGCAACCTGCTCGCCGCGCACCAGGAAATCCAGAAGCTCGGGCTGCTGTATCCGCAGGGCGCACTGTCGTTCGAGCAGGTGCACGACGCGGTGCTGAACGTCGCGCGCTACGACGTGTTCAAGCTGAACGAGGCGATGCTCGCCGGCGATGCCGCGCGGCTCGCGCGGATGATCGACGGCCTGAAGGGCGAGGGCGAGGCGATCGTGCTCGTGATGTGGGCCGTCGTCGAGGAATTGCGCACGCTGCTGCGGATCAAGCGCGGCACGACGGCCGGCAAGCCGCTCGCGACGCTGCTGCGCGAGAACCGCGTGTGGGGGCCGCGCGAGCGGTTGATCGCGCCCGCGCTGAACCGCGTGTCGGAAGCGGTGCTCGAAAAGGCGCTCGCGTTCGCCGCGAAGCTCGACAGGCAGGTCAAGGGGCTGACGGCCGTCGCGCCGGGCCGCCGCACGCAGGACGAACCGCCGCCCGACCCGTGGGACGGGCTGTTCCAGCTTGCGATGACGGTCGCGGGCGAGCGCGGCGAGCGACCGCCGACCGCGGGTCGCGTGCGACGCTAAGTCCCGTTCGGGCCTTCAGCGCGCGCTGCGCAACCCGCTTACAATGTTTCGATGACCGGGCGCCGCTGCGCGGCGCCGTCTGGCGGCCGCCACCGCGCACGGATGGCCGCCCACGCTTCCCCACGAATTCATGCCGCTCCGCGCGGCTCGCTTCTCGAGTCACACGATGGATATCGATCAGTACATGACCGACCTGGGCCGTCGCGCCCGGCACGCTTCCCGCGCGATGGCGCGCGCCAGCACGGCCGCGAAGAACGCGGCGCTCGACGCCGTGGCCCGCGCGATCGAACGCGACGCGCAGGCGCTGAAGGACGCGAATGCGCGCGACGTCGCCCGCGCCCGCGAAAAGGGGCTCGATGCGGCGTTCGTCGACCGCCTGACGCTGTCGGACAAGGCGCTGAACACGATGGTCGAAGGGCTGCGCCAGGTCGCGTCGCTGGCCGATCCGATCGGCGAGATCGGCAACCTCAAGTTCCGGCCGAGCGGGATCCAGGTCGGCCAGATGCGCGTGCCGCTCGGCGTGATCGGCATCATCTACGAGTCGCGCCCGAACGTGACGATCGACGCGGCCGCGCTGTGCCTGAAGTCCGGCAACGCGACGATCCTGCGCGGCGGTTCCGAAGCGCTCGAATCGAATGCGGCGCTCGCGAAGCTCATCGGCGAAGGGCTCGAGGCGGCAGGCCTCCCGCAGGATGCGGTGCAGGTCGTCGCGACGGCCGATCGCGCGGCGGTCGGCAAGCTGATCACGATGACCGAATACGTCGACGTGATCGTGCCGCGCGGCGGCAAGAGCCTGATCGAACGGCTGATCAACGAGGCGCGCGTGCCCATGATCAAGCATCTCGACGGCATCTGCCACGTGTACGTCGACGACCGCGCCGATCTCGCGAAGGCGCTGACCGTCTGCGACAACGCGAAGACGCACCGCTACGGCACCTGCAACACGATGGAGACGCTGCTCGTCGCGAGCGATATCGCCGCGAAGCTGCTGCCGCCGCTCGGCAGGCTGTATCGCGACAAGCAGGTCGAACTGCGCGTCGATGCAGCCGCGCGCGCGGTGCTCGCCGATGCGGGCGTCGGCCCGCTCGTCGACGCGACCGAAGAAGACTGGCACACCGAATATCTCGCGCCGGTGCTTGCGATCAAGGTCGTCGACGGCCTCGAAGCCGCGATCGAGCACATCAACCATTACGGCTCGCATCACACCGATGCGATCGTCACCGAGGATCACGACCGCGCGATGCGCTTCCTGCGCGAAGTCGATTCGGCGAGCGTGATGGTCAACGCGTCGACGCGCTTCGCGGACGGTTTCGAATTCGGTTTGGGCGCGGAAATCGGCATCTCGAACGACAAGCTGCACGCACGCGGCCCGGTCGGCCTGGAAGGGCTCACGTCGCTGAAGTACGTCGTGCTCGGGCACGGCGAAGGCCGTCAGTAAGTCAACCGCGAGGCGCACAACCGATGGCAATGCTCTGGGTCAAGACGTTCCATATCGTTCTGATCGCCGCGTGGTTCGCGGGGCTGTTCTACCTGCCGCGCATCTACGTGAACCTGGCCATGGAGACCGATCCGGCCGCGGTGCGGCGCCTGCTGCTGATGGCGCGCAAGCTGTTCCGCTTCATGACGATGATCGCGGTGCCGGCACTGGCCTGCGGGTTGTGGCTCTGGCTCGTGATCGGCATCGGGCAGGGGCAGGGCTGGATCCACGCAAAGGTGACGGTGGTACTGCTGCTAATCGTCTATCACGCGTATTGCGGGCACCTGCTGCGGGTGTTCGAGCGCGGCGAGAACCGCCGCACCGACAAGTGGTATCGCGTGTTCAACGAGCTGCCGGTGCTCGGCATGCTCGCCGCGGTCGCGCTGGTGGTGATCAAGCCGTTCTGAGTTCGCCGCAACGCGCGGCCGGCGATCGATGTGCAACGGCGCCCGTCGGGGCGCCGTTGTTCGTTTACGCGCGGCGTCCCGCTCCGGCTCAATCCTTCACCGGATCGTCGATCCGGCGCCGCGTGATCGCTTCCTTCGCGCGGCCGACGCGTTCCATCAGCGCCGGCCCGCGCGACAGCGCGACGCCGACCGCGAGGATGTCGCCGATCGCGAGATGCGACATCCGCGACGTCATCGGCGAGAACACGTCCGTTTCCTCGGCGACGTTCGACGCGAGGCTGACCGTCGCGAGCTTCGCGAGCGGCGAATGGCTCTGCGTGATCGCGACGACTTTCGCGCCGCACGCGAGCGCGGAGCGCGCGGCGTCGACGATATCGCGCGTGCGGCCGGTGTTCGAGATCGCGACGACGACGTCGTGCGGCCCGAGCAGCGCCGACGACATCGAGAACGTGTGCGGATCCGAATACGCGACGCTCGGCACGCCGAGCCGGAAGAACTTGTGCTGGATGTCCTGCGCGGCGATGCCCGAGCCGCCGGCGCCGTAGAACTCGATGCGCGACGCGTTCGACAGCAGCGCGATCGCGTCGGCGACGCTGCCCGCGGACAGGCTGTTGCGCACCTCGATCAGCGCGCCGATCGTGCGGTCGAACACCTTGCCGATGATGCCGGGCGCCGGTTCGTCGGGCTCGACGTCGCGATACACCGACGACACGCCGGGCGCGACGCTCTGCGCGAGCCGGATCTTGAATTCGCGAAAGCCGCTGCAGCCGAGCGCCTGGCAGAAGCGCGCGATCGTCGGCTGGCTGACGCCCGCGCGGGCCGACAGCTCGGTCATCGCGAGGTCGAGCACCTCGCGCGGCGCGGCGAGAATGTAGTCGGCGAGCTTGCGCTCGGACGGGCGCAGCTCGGCGCGGATCGCTTCAATGCGGGGCAGCATGGGACGGCATGTGGAAATCGGGTTCGGATGAGGGAGTGTATCGCAATCGAATTGTAGAAAATCTACATGAAAATACTAGCGAAATTGCGGGCGTTGCCATGCGGGTCTGGCGAGTCGAATTAGGGTTTTCACTAATTAAAGCCTTGCTGGTGGCGGGAATAAGGGTTGCACACGCGTCGATCCACATTGCGTGCATGTAGTTTTTCTACTAGACTTGCGTCGTTCGGTCGACGAAGCGCGACCGTCCCCACGATTCCAACCGCCGGTGTCGGCCGGCATACAGGAGCGCCCAGCATGACGTCGCTGCACCCCACCCTGGCGAAGGTCACCGAACGCGTGATCGCCCGCAGCCAATCGACCCGTTCCGCCTATCTGCAGCGCATCGACGGCGCGCAAGGCAAGTTCCCGGCCCGCGGCGCGCTGTCGTGCGCGAACCTCGCGCACGGCTTCGCAGGCCTCGAGGGCAACGACAAGTTCCAGATCAAGGCGATTCGCGAACCGAACATCGGCATCGTGTCCTCGTACAACGAGATGTTGTCCGCGCACGCGCCGTACAAGAATTTCCCCGACATCATCAAGGCGGCCGCGCGCGAGAACGGCGGCGTCGCGCAGTTCGCCGGCGGCGTGCCGGCGATGTGCGACGGCGTCACGCAGGGCAACCCGGGCATGGAGCTGTCGCTGTTCTCGCGCGAGGCGATCGCGATGGGCACGGCGATCGCGCTCACGCACAACATGTTCGATGCGGCGCTCTGCCTCGGCATCTGCGACAAGATCGTGCCGGGCCTCTTGATCGGCGCGCTGCAGTTCGGCCACCTGCCGACCATCTTCGTGCCGGCCGGCCCGATGACGAGCGGGCTGTCCAACGACGACAAGGCGAAGATCCGCCAGCAGTTCGCGACCGGCCAGGTCGGCCGCGACGCGTTGCTCGAAGCCGAATCGGCCGCCTATCACGGCCACGGCACCTGCACGTTCTACGGCACCGCGAACAGCAACCAGATGCTGATGGAGCTGATGGGCCTGCACCTGCCGGGCTCGGCGTTCATCCATCCGCACACGCCGCTGCGCGACGCGCTGACGGCCGAGGCCGCGCGCCGCGTGCTCGACCTGACCGTCGAGCGCGGCCAGTACACGCCGATCGGCCATGTGATCGACGAGAAGGCGATCGTCAACGGGATCGTCGCGCTGCTCGCGACGGGCGGCTCGACCAACCACACGCTGCACCTGGTCGCGATCGCGCGCGCGGCCGGCATCCTGATCGACTGGAACGATTTCGACGAACTGTCGGCCGTCGTGCCGCTGCTCGCGAAGATCTACCCGAACGGCAAGGCCGACGTGAACCATTTCCACGCGGCGGGCGGTGTCGCGTTCCTGGTGCGCAACCTGCTCGAAGGCGGGCTGCTGCACGAGGACGTGACGACGGTCGCGGGCAAGGGCCTGTCGCACTACACGAAGGAGCCGAAGCTGATCGACGGCAAGCTGACGTGGGTCGACGGTACGGCCGAGAGCCACGATACGAAGGTGCTGCGCGGCATTCGCGACCCGTTCCAGCCGGACGGCGGCCTGCGCCTGATGCAGGGCCGGCTCGGCCGCGGCGTGATCAAGATTTCGGCGGTCGCGCCGGAGCACCGCAAGGTGACGGCGCCCGCGATCGTGTTCGACTCGCAGGAAGCCGTGCAGGAAGCGTTCGATCGCGGCGAGCTGAAGCGCGATTTCGTCGCGGTGGTGCGCTTTCAGGGCGCGCGCGCGAACGGCATGCCCGAGCTGCACCGTTTGACGCCGCTGCTCGGCGTGCTGCAGGATCAGGGCTTTCACGTCGCGCTGGTGACCGACGGCCGCATGTCGGGCGCGTCGGGCAAGGTGCCGGCCGTGATCCACGTGTCGCCGGAAGCGCTGCTGGCCGGCCCGATCGGCAAGGTGAAGACGGGCGACATGCTCGTGATCGACGCGGAAGCCGGCGTGCTCGACATCGAGGTCGACGACGCCGAATGGCTCGCGCGCCCGGTCGCGCAGCCGCAGCATCAGGCCGAGAACGAAGTCGGCTTCGGGCGCGAACTGTTCGGCGTGTTCCGCGCGGCCGCGGCGCCGGCCGAGCAGGGCGCATCGGTTTTCGGGACGCTGGTCGGCGAAACGGCCGTCGGCGTCGCCGCATGAATTTCAAGGAGCCAATTCAATGAAGACGATTGCTGAAATCGTGAAGCTAGGCCCGGTCATTCCGGTGCTCGCATTCGACTCGGTCGAGCAGGGCGAAAACGTGTCGCGTGCATTGCACGCGGGTGGCGTGAAGGTGCTCGAGATCACGCTGCGCACGCCGGCCGGCCTGGAGGCGATCCAGCGCGCAAGTCAGCTCGCGGACGACATCGTCGTCGGCGTCGGCACGATCACGAAGCCCGAGCACTGCGCGCAGGCGAAGCGCGCGGGCGCCACGTTCGGCGTGTCGCCGGGCCTGACGAAGGACCTGCACCTCGCGTCGCTCGACGCGGGCCTGCCGCTGCTGCCGGGCGTGATGACGCCGAGCGACATCATCCAGGCGCTCGAATTCGGCTACGACATCGTGAAGTTCTTCCCCGCGCAGCAGGCGGGCGGCGTGCCGATGCTGCAGGCGTTCCACGGCCCGTTCCCGGCGTTGAAGTTCTGCCCGACGGGCGGCATCACGGTCGACACCGCGCCGAACTTCCTGAAACTGCCGAACGTCGTGTGCGTCGGCGGCTCGTGGCTCACGCCGAAGGCCGCACTCGCCGCGCAGGACTGGGCCGAAGTCACGCGCCTCGCGCAAGCGGCGAGCCAGTTGCCGCGCTAATACTTGTATCAAACGACGATTCAGCCCTCGGAAAACAAGCGTTAGTGCTTGTTTTACCGAGGGTTTTTGCTGATGGAACCGGTTCTATCCGCGGATCGCAAAGATAAGTAAAATTCAGCGTCCTGACGGGGGGGTACCCCCGTGTTTCGGAGACCTGCATAGCCGGGCATACTCGCAACGCGCCCGGTTCGAACAATTCTAGGAGGAGTGCCACATGGCGGCCGTCCAAGGCAGCATGCTGCTCGTATTCACGCTGATCGCGATTGCCGCGCTGATCCTGATGATCGCGCGCTACAAGATCTACCCGTTCCTGGTGCTGATCATCGTTTCGCTCGGCCTCGGCCTCGTCGTCGGCATGCCGATGGACAAGATCGTCAAGTCGTTCGAGACGGGCACCGGCGGCACGCTCGGCCACATCGCGATCGTCGTCGGCCTCGGCACGATGCTCGGCAAGATGATGGCCGAATCGGGCGGCGCCGAACGGATCGCGACCACGCTGATCGACTGGTTCGGTGAAAAGAACATCCACTGGGCGATGATGTTCGTCGCGATCATCGTCGGCCTGCCGGTGTTCTTCGAAGTCGGCTTCGTGCTGCTGATCCCGATCGCGTTCAACGTCGCGAAGCGCACCGGCAAGTCGCTGCTCGTCGTCGGCCTCCCGATGGTGGCCGGCCTGTCGGTCGTGCACGGGCTGATCCCGCCGCACCCGGCCGCGCTGCTGGCCGTCCAGCAATACGGCGCCGATATCGGCAAGACGATCGCGTTCGGCCTGATCGTCGGCGTGCCGACCGCGATCATCGCCGGTCCGCTGTTCGCGCTGGTGATCTCGAAGTTCGTGAAGCTGCCGGAAAACAACCCGCTCGCCGCGCAATTCGTCGATTCGCGCGCGGATGGCGGCAAGCGCGAACTGCCGAGCTTCGGCATCACGCTGTTCACGATCCTGCTGCCCGTCGTGCTGATGCTCGTCGGCAGCTGGGCCGACCTGGTGTTCACGCCGAAGTCGCTGCCGAACAACCTGCTGCGCTTTGCGGGCAACTCGGACGTCGCGCTGCTGATCGCCGTGCTCGTGAGCTTCTGGACCTTCGGCGCGAAGCAGGGCTTCAACCGCGACCAGATCCAGAAATTCTGCGGCGAGTGCCTGGCGCCGATCGCCGGCATCACGCTGATCGTCGGCGCGGGCGGCGGCTTCGGCGGCGTCCTGCGCGACAGCGGGATCTCGCAGCAGATCGTCGAGACCGCGAAGCACGCGCACCTGTCCCCGCTGCTGCTCGGCTGGTTCGTCGCGGCGCTGATGCGTCTGGCCACGGGCTCGGCGACGGTCGCGATGACGACGGCCTGCGGCATCGTCGCGCCGATCGCGGCGGCGTCGGGCGCGGCGGTTCGTCCGGAACTGCTCGTGCTCGCGACGGGCTCGGGCTCGCTGATCTTCTCGCACGTGAACGACGGCGGCTTCTGGCTGATCAAGGAATATTTCGGGATGACGGTCGGGCAGACGTTCAAGACCTGGTCGCTGCTTGAAACCATCATCTCGGTGCTCGGTCTGAGCTTTACGCTGCTGCTGAGCCTGGTTCTGTAACAAGGGGTAGTCAATGATTCTGATCGCAATGGGCGTGTCGGGCGCGGGCAAGTCGCGAATCGGCGAAATGCTGGCGGAACGCCTGTCGTGCAGCTATACCGACGGCGACGCATTTCACAGCGCGGCGAACAAGGAAAAGATGCACCACGGCATTCCGCTGACCGATGAAGACCGCTGGCCGTGGCTGCGCACGATTCGCGCGGCCATCGAGGAAAAGCAGCGCGCCGGCGAGACGGCCGTGTTCACGTGCTCGTCGCTGAAACGGTCGTACCGCGACGTGCTGCGCGGCACCGACACCGACGTGCGGTTCGTGTATCTGAAGGGTTCGTTCGAGGTGTTGCAAGAGCGCCTGAAGAGCCGCACCGGCCATTTCTTCGATCCGTCGCTGCTGAAGAGCCAGCTCGATACGCTCGAGGAGCCGGGCCCGGATGAAGCGATCGAGGTCAGCATCGAGCTGACGCCCGAACAGATCGTCGATCAGGTCATGCTGAAGATCGGCCTCGCGCATCAGCACTGAGCGCGGTTCGCGGCCATCGTCATGGAAAAGGCGCCTTCATTCGGGCGCCTTTTTCGTTGGCGGCGCGTATGCCGATGTCAGGCCGCGCGCGCGCGTTGCGCGATGCCGTCGAGCAGCACGTCGAGCATCGTGTCGTGCACGACGGCCGGATCGAGCTGCGCATAGAGCGGGGCGGCCGACTTGACAAGCGGATGCGCGGTGTCGGACAGCGCGTGCATTTCCGCGAGCTCGACGTCGTTCGCGGCGCGCGTGAGGCCGCCCGCTTCGGCGGCGGCGAGGCCGATCACGGCTGCGTACCAGCCGACGCATACCGACGGCAGCGCCGCGCGCGGGATGCCGGCGTCGGTCAGCGCGCGATGCACGGCCTCGATGTGCGCGAGATCGGCCGGCCCCGTGCTCATGTGCCGCTGCAGCAGCGCGAAGGCGGCCGGGTAGCGCAGCGCGAGTGCGCGGTACTGGCGCGCGAGGTCGCGCAGCCGTTCGCGCCACGGCTGCGACGGATCGACCGGCACGAGCGAGCGCGACAGCGCATTCGCGATCGCGCGGCTCAGGCCGTCCTTCGACTTGAAGTGATACAGCACGCTCATCGGGTCGCAGCCGACCGATTGCGCGAGCTTGCGCACGCTGAACGCGGCCTCGCCGACGTCTTCGAGCAGCGCGAGCGCGGCCGCGACGATCGCGTCCTTGTCGAGGCCGCGCGGCCCCTGGGTGGGTGTGTCTTTCATCGAGGCGGCTGGCAGGCGCGGCATCGCGCCGGCTGTAAACTTGACGAAAGCTTATTCTACACTGTAGAATTATTTCTGCGGTGTAGAAATTGGGTGTCCCGGCACCTCTCAATACGTGCTTTCGCACAGTCCGGGATTCAGGCAGACGCGAGCGTGTCTGCCGTCAACACGGGCCATCGCGCCCTTATCTCGTTGACACCCAAGTGGAACCGGCTGCCCCACCCGCGAAGCCCCGAAGCAACGGGGCGCTTCGACAGGCGGCCAAGACCATGCAAGTGCAATCATGACTTCCAATCACAAGCCCCTGATCCAGGGCGAATCGCGTTTCGAGCAAACGCAACTGAATATCGAGAAAGACAACTGGAACTGGTGCGATCCGGCCCGCTACGACGGCGAGCGCCCGGCGAACTGGTACGAGGCGTCGCTGTCGCGCCATGAAAACAGCGCGCCGCTCGCGCAAGACGCCGTCTGCGACGTGCTCGTGATCGGCGCGGGGCTGCTCGGCGCATCGGCCGCGCTGCATCTCGCGGAAGCGGGCGTCGACACGATCCTCGTCGACAAGCATCACGTCGGCTCGGCCGCGTCGGGCCGCAACGGCGGCCAATTGACGCCCGGCCTCGCGCGCTGGGAAGCGGCCGACATGATCGAGAACCTGTCGCACGACGATGCGAAGCGGTTGTGGCGTTTCGCGTCGGCCGAGTCGATGGACCTGATCGACGGGATCGGCGCGCGTTACGCGCTCGATCTCGACCGCAAGCGCGGCCACGTCACCGCGGCGGTTCACCCCGGCCACATGAGCGCGCTGCTCGACGGCGCGGATGCGCGCCGCCATCTGGGCGATGCGGGCGTGACGCTCGTCGGCCGCCATCAGCTGCACGACGAATACGTGCGCTCGGGGCTGTATCACGGCGCGGCGATCGACGCGATCGGCGGGCAGATCCATCCGCTCGCGCTCGTGCGCGGCCTCGTGCACGGCTTCCGGCTGAACGGCGGCGCGCTGTTCGAGGGCACCGAGGTGCTGGAGCTCGACGAGACGCCCGCGGGCGTCGTCGCGACGACGCCGGGCGGCACGATCACCGCGCGCCGCGGCGTCGTGCTCGCGCTGCACAACACGACGTTCCGCCTGCTCGACGACGGCGCGGCGACCACGGTGCCGTTCTTCACGTACGTGAGCGTGACGGCGCCGCTCGACGTCGACGTCGCGACGCTGATGCCGGCCGGCATGCCGGTGTACGACACGCAGTTCCAGATCGACTACTACCGGCCGGTGCGCGGCAATCGCCTGCTGTTCGGCGGGCAGGGCACCGGCAGCTGCTGGGCGCAGTCGGACGTGAACGCGTACTTGCTGACGCGGCTGAACACGGTGTTTCCGCAGCACGACGGCCGCTTCGCGCTCGACTACTGCTGGAGCGGCGTCAGCGACTTCACGCTGAACGGCGCCACCGACAGCCGCAAGACCGACGGCCGCGTGCCGATGTACATGGTGCAGGGCTGGAGCGGCCACGGCGTCGCGCAGACGGTGCGGATCGGCAAGGCGATCTGCGACGATTTCGTGGGCCGCAACGACGATTTCTCGATGCTCACGGGCATCGACCATCGCGCGATTCCGCTCGGCCGGCAGCTGTCGCCGATCGCGATTCCCGCCGCGAAGGCCGCGATGAGCGTGATGAGCGCGCTGAACCCGGGGCGGATGATCTCGTTCTGACCGACTGCGGCAGGCAACAAAAAGCCCGATGCGAATCGCTTCGCATCGGGCTTTTTTTCGTCCGGCGACGCGGCGCTTACGCGATCCGCTTCGCGAGTTCGACGGCCTTGCCGATGTACGACGCCGGCGTCATCGCCAGCAGGCGATCCTTCGCATCCTGCGGGATCGCGAGCGTGCCGACGAATTCCTGCAGCGCTTCGCGCGTGATGCCCTTGCCGCGCGTCAGTTCCTTCAGTTGCTCGTACGGGTTCTCGATGCCGTAGCGGCGCATCACCGTCTGCACCGGCTCGGCAAGCACTTCCCAGCAGTTGTCGAGATCTTCGTTCAGGCGCTGCGGGTTCACTTCGAGCTTGTCGAGGCCGCGGATCAGCGAGTCGTACGCGAGCAGCGAGTAGCCGAGCGCGACGCCCATGTTGCGCAGCACCGTCGAGTCGGTCAGGTCGCGCTGCCAGCGCGACACCGGCAGCTTGTCGGCGAGGTGGCGCAGCGTCGCGTTCGCGAGGCCGAGGTTGCCTTCCGAGTTCTCGAAGTCGATCGGGTTGACCTTGTGCGGCATCGTCGACGAGCCGATCTCGCCGGCCTTCGTCTTCTGCTTGAAGTAGCCGACCGAGATGTAGCCCCACACGTCGCGGTCGAGGTCGAGCAGGATCGTGTTCGCGCGTGCGACCGCGTCGAACAGCTCGGCCATGTAGTCGTGCGGCTCGATCTGGATCGTGTACGGGTTGAACGTGAGCTTCAG
Source organism: Burkholderia anthinoferrum (assembly GCF_002925705.1). Taxonomy (NCBI): domain Bacteria; kingdom Pseudomonadati; phylum Pseudomonadota; class Betaproteobacteria; order Burkholderiales; family Burkholderiaceae; genus Burkholderia; species Burkholderia anthinoferrum. The sequence goes on along the minus strand of NZ_LFZP01000044.1, from coordinate 57,498 downwards.
GCGGTTTTCGATCACGTCGCGCGAGAACGCTTCCCAGTCGAATTCCGGATACGCGGACAGGTGCGCGTTGAAGTTGCCGACCGCGCCGTTCATCTTGCCGAGGATCTCGATCTTCTCGATGCGCGCGATCGCGCGGGCGAGGCGCGCGGCGACGTTCGCGAGTTCCTTGCCGAGCGTCGTCGGGCTGGCCGGCTGGCCGTGCGTGCGCGACAGCATCGGCTGCTCGGCGTGCGCGTGCGCGAGCGCGACGAGGCGCTGGTGGACCGTGCGCAGCGCCGGCAGGATCACGTGTTCGCGCGCGCCGGCGAGCATCATCCCGTGCGACGTGTTGTTGATGTCCTCGGACGTGCACGCGAAGTGGATGAACTCGCTCGCCTTCTCGAGTTCGACCTGGCCCTTCACCGATTCCTTCAGCCAGTATTCGACGGCCTTCACGTCGTGGTTCGTCACGCGCTCGATTTCCTTGATGCGCGCGGCGTCGTGCGCGGTGAAGCGCTCGGCGAGCTGCAGCAGGAATTGCTCGGAGGCTTCCGAGAAGCGCGGGACTTCCGCGAAGCCGGCGCGCGACAGCGCGATCAGCCAGTGCACCTCGACGGTGACGCGGTGGCGCATGAAGGCGGCTTCGGAGAGCCAGTCGCGCAGCGCTTCGGTCTTGCTGGCGTAGCGGCCGTCGATGGGCGAGAGCGCGGTGAGGGCGAAAAGCGTATCGGGACGAGTGTCGGACATGATCGGGCAGGGCCTTTTGGGGCCGGGGCGAACGAGGGGAGGAGAATCCGGCATTTTACCATCGGCGCGCGTCGCTCCCGACCGAATCGGTCCGGTCGCGGGCGCCACGGTCGAGCGATGCTCGGCGGCGCGCGAATGGCGTGCCGGCGCGCGCCCGCGCAGGCGCGCCGGGCCGCGCGCCAAGCCGCCGGCCGGGCCCGCCCGCCGGTAGAATGCAGGCTTCTTCCCGACCGCCGCCCGCCGCGCCCGCCTGCATGGAACTGAAATGGCTCGAAGACTTCGTCTCGCTCGCGGAAACGCGCAGCTTTAGCCGGTCCGCCGAGCTGCGGCACGTGTCGCAGCCGGCGTTTTCGCGGCGCATCCAGGCGCTCGAGGCATGGCTCGCGACCGAGCTGATCGATCGTTCGGTGTATCCGACGCGGCTCACGCAGGCCGGGCAGATCTTCTACGAGCAGGCGCTGACGATGCTGTCGCAGGCGCACGAGGCAAGGACGCTGCTGCGCGGCCACGTCGGCGCGCCGGTGCCGACGATCGAGTTCGCGGTGCCGCACACGCTGTCGCTCACGTATTTCCCGCGCTGGCTCGAGCGGATCGAGGCGAAGATGGGCCAGGTCCACACGCGGCTGCGCGCGCTGAACGTGCACGACGCGGTGCTGTCGCTCGTCGAGGGCGGCTGCGACCTCGTGATGGGCTACCACCACCCGAGTCACCCGGTCGCGCTCGACCCGGCCCGCTACGACATGCTGGTCCTCGGCAGCGAGCCGATCAGCCCGTTTTCCGCGCCCGGCCGCGCGGGCCGGCCGCGCCATACGCTGCCGGGCGCGGCCGACGCGCGCGTGCCGTACCTGTCGTATACGCCGAACGCGTATCTCGGCCGGATGACCGAAGTCATCATCGCGAACGCGCCCACCCGGCTGTTTCTCGATCGCGTGTACGAAACCGACATGGCCGAAGGGCTGAAGGCGATGGCGCTCGCCGGCCACGGCGTCGCGTTCCTGCCGCACAGCGCGGCCGACGATGCGGTCGCGGGCGGCCGGCTGATCCGCCTCGACCGGTCGGCGCGCGGCGGCGCGCATCCGTTCACGCTGACGATGGAGATCCGGCTGTACTGCGACAAGCTCGCGCTGCAGGGCGACGATCCGCGGCAGAAGCTCGTGCGTGCGCTGTGGGACGTCGTGCGCGACGAACTGCGCGAGACTGCCGGCGACACCGCCGGTTGACCGACGATTAACCGCCGACGGTTAATCCGGCCGGCCGCCCGGCCGCCCGGCGGCCCGGCTGACGGCGGCCTTGCGGCGCCTGTCGGACGGCCGTCCGCGGGCCCGCCCGTGCCTGGCCGATCCGGTTTTCCCCGAACGCGATGCCCGGCCGATCGCCGGCGTTCTTGCGCAGATCGACCGCGGATTTGCGGAAAATCGCGATCATGCAAGAAACGCATAATCGAATAAACAAACGGCATTGGATAAAAAAAACGGCTTTTTCGACAATGGGCGCAATCCGTTGAACGTTGGAGCTTCCATGTCTTCGCAACAGCAGTCCATCCCGTCCTACCTGCACGCCGACGATCTCGGCCCGTGGGGCAACTACCTTCAGCAGGTCGATCGCGTCGCGCCGTACCTCGGTTCGCTGTCGCGCTGGCTCGAAACGCTGAAGCGTCCGAAGCGCATCCTGGTCGTCGACTGCCCCATCGAGCTCGACAACGGCACCGTCGCGCACTTCGAGGGCTATCGCGTGCAGCACAACGTGTCGCGCGGCCCGGGCAAGGGCGGCGTGCGCTACCACCAGGACGTGACGCTGTCGGAAGTGATGGCGCTGTCGGCATGGATGTCGGTGAAGAACGCGGCCGTGAACGTGCCGTACGGCGGCGCGAAGGGCGGCATCCGCGTCGACCCGCGCAAGCTGTCGCGCGGTGAGCTCGAGCGCGTGACGCGCCGCTACACCAGCGAAATCGGCATCATCATCGGCCCGAACACCGACATTCCGGCGCCGGACGTCAACACCAACGAACAGGTGATGGCGTGGATGATGGACACGTACTCGATGAACCAGGGCCAGACGTCGACCGGCGTCGTGACCGGCAAGCCGATCGCGCTCGGCGGTTCGCTCGGCCGCAAGGAAGCGACGGGCCGCGGCGTGTTCGTCGTCGGCTCGGAAGCGGCGAAGAAGAAGGGCCTCGAGATCGAAGGCGCGCGCATCGCGGTGCAGGGCTTCGGCAACGTCGGCGGCATCGCGGCGAAGCTGTTCCAGGAAGCGGGCGCGAAGGTGATCGCGGTGCAGGATCACACGGGCACGATCTACCAGCCGGCCGGCCTCGATTCGAACAAGCTGCTCGACCACGTCGCCCGCACGGGCGGCGTCGCGGGCTTCGAAGGCGCGGAGCCGATGCCGAACGACGAGTTCTGGACGGTCGAGACCGACATCCTGATCCCGGCGGCGCTGGAGAACCAGATCACCGAGAAGAACGCGGGGAAGATCCGCACGAAGATCATCGTCGAAGGCGCGAACGGCCCGACGACGACGGCGGCCGACGACATCCTGAGCGCGAACGGCGTGCTCGTGATCCCCGACGTGATCGCGAACGCGGGCGGCGTGACCGTGTCGTACTTCGAGTGGGTGCAGGATTTCTCGAGCTTCTTCTGGACGGAAGACGAGATCAACCATCGTCTCGAGCGCGTGATGCGCGAAGCGTTCGCCGGCGTGTGGGCGGTCGCGGAAGAGCACAAGGTGACGGTGCGTACGGCGGCGTTCATCGTCGCGTGCAAGCGCATCCTGATGGCGCGCGAAATGCGCGGCCTCTACCCCTGATCGGGCGTCCCTGACCGGGCGTCCCTGATCAACGACCATGATCGATTCATGATGCAATCCACCCGATTGCGGAAATGAACCCTCGCGGGCGATGCCGAATCCGGCATCGCCCGCGCGCGCATTCGGGGCGCCCGAAGCCGGGAGGACGGCTTCTCGCAGGGCGATTCGTAGTGCGGTTAACAACCAGTACTTTCAAAAATATTACTTTGATACACTGGCGCGGGTTTTAGCCAAGGAGATGACCAAAATGAAATACCACAAGGCAGTCCTGATGGTCGCGGCGCTTTGCGCGTTCGCAAGCGGCGCGCATGCTCAGGAGACGGGCACGCTGAAGAAGATCAAGGACACCGGCGTGATCGCGCTGGGCCACCGCGAATCGTCGATTCCGTTCTCCTATTACGATCAGAACCAGCAGGTGGTCGGCTATTCTCGCGAATTCCAGATGAAGATCGTGGACGCGGTGAAGAAGAAGCTGAACCTGCCGAACCTGCAGGTGAAGAACATCCCCGTCACGTCGCAGAACCGCATTCCGCTCGTGCAGAACGGCACGGTCGACATCGAGTGCGGCTCGACGACCAACAACCTCGAGCGCCAGCAGCAGGCCGCATTCTCCGACACGATCTTCGTGATCGGCACGCGCCTGATGACGAAGAAGGATTCGGGCGTCAAGGATTTCGCCGACCTGAAGGGCAAGACGGTCGTGACGACGGCCGGCACGACGTCGGAGCGCCTGCTGCGCAAGATGAACAACGACAAGCAGCTCGGCATGAACATCATCAGCGCGAAGGATCACGGCGATTCGTTCAACACGCTGGAATCGGGCCGCGCGGTCGCGTTCATGATGGATGACGCGCTGCTCGCGGGCGAGCGCGCGAAGGCGAAGCAGCCGGGCGAGTGGGTGATCGTCGGCACGCCGCAATCGGAAGAGGCTTACGGCTGCATGATGCGCAAGGGCGACGCCGACTTCAAGAAGGTCGTCGACGACGCGATCTCGCAAGTCGAGAAGTCGGGCGAAGCCGCGAAGATCTACGCGAAGTGGTTCGAGAACCCGATCCCGCCGAAGGGGCTGAACCTGAACTTCCCGCTGTCCGATTCGATGAAGAAGCTGTACGCGAACCCGAACGACAAGGCGCTCGACTGACCACGCGGCCGTTGACGCAGAAATGACGCTACTGAAACGGAAGAGGCCATGCTTCTTCCGTTTCTTTTTGCTGGAGTCTTGCCCATGTCTTACCACTGGAACTGGGGCATCTTTCTGAGCCCCGTGTCGACCGGCGAGCCGACGACCTATTTCGGCTGGCTGCTGTCCGGCTTCTGGGTGACGATCGAGGTGTCGCTCGTCGCCTGGGTCATCGCGCTGATCGTCGGATCGCTGTTCGGCGTGCTGCGCACCGTGCCGAACAAATGGCTCGCCGCGATCGGCACCGTGTACGTGTCGATCTTCCGGAACATCCCGCTGATCGTGCAGTTCTTCGTCTGGTATCTCGTGATACCCGAGTTGCTGCCCGCGTCGATCGGCACGTGGATCAAGCAGTTGCCGCCCGGCACGCAGTTCTTTACCGCGTCGATCGTCTGTCTCGGCCTGTTTACGGGTGCCCGCGTATGCGAACAGGTGCGCTCGGGCATCAACGCGCTGCCGAAGGGCCAGCGCGCGGCCGGCCTCGCGATGGGCTTCACGCAATGGCAGACGTATCGCTACGTGCTGCTGCCCGTGGCGTACCGGATCATCGTGCCGCCGCTCACGTCGGAATTCCTGAACATCTTCAAGAACTCCGCCGTCGCGTCGACGATCGGCCTGCTCGATCTGTCCGCGCAGGCACGCCAGCTCGTCGACTACACCGCGCAGACCTACGAGTCGTTCATCGCGGTCACGCTCGCGTACGTGCTGATCAACCTCGTCGTGATGGCGTTCATGCGCTGGATCGAAGGCCGTACGCGGCTGCCCGGCTATATCGGAGGCAAGTGATGCATCAGTTCGACTGGAGTAGTATTCCCGGCGCGCTGCCGACGCTGTGGTCGGGCGCGATCGTCACGTTCAAGATCACGCTGATCGCGATCGTGGTCGGGATCGTCTGGGGCACGCTGCTGGCGCTGCTGCGGCTGTCCGGCGTGAAGCCGCTCGCGTGGTTCGCGAAAGCGTACGTGACGGTGTTCCGCTCGATCCCGCTCGTGATGGTGCTGCTGTGGTTCTTCCTGATCGTGCCGCAGGTGCTGCAGGGCGTGCTCGGGCTGTCGCCGACGATCGACATCCGCCTCGCGTCGGCGATGGTCGCGTTCTCGTTGTTCGAAGCCGCGTATTATTCCGAGATCATCCGCGCCGGCATCCAGGCGGTGCCGCGCGGGCAGGTGAATGCCGCGTTCGCGCTCGGCATGAACTACGCGCAGGCGATGCGCCTCGTGATCCTGCCGCAGGCGTTCCGCGCGATGGTGCCGCTGCTGCTCACGCAGGCGATCGTCCTGTTCCAGGATACGTCGCTCGTGTACGTGATCAGTCTCGCGGACTTCTTCCGCACGGCCGCCAACATCGGCGATCGCGACGGCACGACCGTCGAGATGGTCCTGTTCGCCGGCGCATGCTATTTCGTGATTTGCTCGTTGGCGTCTGCTCTCGTCAAGGGTCTCCAGAAAAAGGTCACAAGATGATTTCCATCAAGAACGTTTCGAAGTGGTACGGCCAGTTTCAGGTCCTTACCGAATGCACGACCGAGGTCAAGAAAGGCGAAGTGGTCGTCGTGTGCGGCCCGTCGGGCTCCGGCAAGTCGACGCTGATCAAGACCGTGAACGGCCTCGAGCCGTTCCAGCAGGGCGAGATCCTCGTGAACGGCCAGTCGGTCGGCGACAAGAAGACGAACCTGTCGAAGCTGCGCTCGAAGGTCGGGATGGTGTTCCAGCATTTCGAGCTGTTCCCGCATCTGTCGATCACCGAGAACCTGACGCTCGCGCAGATCAAGGTGCTCGGCCGCGGCAAGGACGAAGCGGCGGAGAAGGGCATGAAGCTGCTCGATCGCGTCGGCCTGAAGGCGCATGCGCACAAGTTTCCGGGCCAGTTGTCGGGCGGCCAGCAGCAGCGTGTCGCGATCGCGCGCGCGCTGTCGATGGACCCGATCGCGATGCTGTTCGACGAGCCGACGTCCGCGCTCGATCCCGAGATGATCAACGAAGTGCTCGACGTGATGGTCGAACTCGCGCAGGAAGGGATGACGATGATGGTCGTCACGCACGAGATGGGCTTCGCGAAGAAGGTCGCGCATCGCGTGATCTTCATGGACAAGGGCGCGATCGTCGAGGACGACCGCAAGGACGATTTCTTCTCGAATCCGAAATCGGACCGCGCGAAGGACTTCCTCGCGAAGATCCTGCACTGAGCGTTCGCGCGTTTTTGCGCGCACCCATGCGAAAACCGCCCGGCACGTATCCGGGCGGTTTTTTTTCGTCCGCCGGCGGGCGTTACCAGCTGTACCGGTAGCCGACCTGCCCGACGATGCCGCGCCGGTAATCGCCGCCGATGTTACGCGCGATCTTCGCATTCGCGTACAGCTCGCCCGACTTGCCGAAGCCGGCGGTCACGCCGACGCCGAGCTCGTACCAGGTGCGCCCGAGATGCGTCGCGAACGGCGTGCCGCCGACCACGGTTTGCCCCGGCGACAGGAAGTCGTGCAGCACGTCGGCCGTGAAGTACGGCGTCGCGGCGCCGCCGCCCGCGTCCGACGGGAGGTTCGGCCGGAAGATGCGCACGCCGACGCGGCCGCGCAGCGCATTCGACGTCGTGCCCGATACGGCCGACACGTTGTCGTTGAACCCGTTCAGCTTCAGGTACTGAACCATGACCTGCGCCTGCGGCTCGACCGCGACCGGCAGCGTACCGATCGCGAACGGTTTGCCGACTTCCTGCGACAGCGCGACGCCGAAGCCGTTCTGCGACGCTTCGTTGCCGTAGCTGTCGCGATAGCGGTTGCCGTAGTGCGTGACCTGGCCGACGCTGTCGAAGTAGGTGCCGTCGGACAGGTAGCGCGTCCAGTAGCCGCCGACGCTCTGCGCGTGCATCTCGACCGAGCCCGTCGACGTCGACAGGGTGGGCGAGCCGGCGCGCGCCATGTCGCCGAAGCTCGCGTTCGACACGCCGATGCTGGCCGTCACGCCCGCATGCGTGCTACCGGCGCCGTCCGGCGCCTGGTCGAGGGTCCAGTCCTTGCCGAACTGCGCGAAGAACGTGCGCTCGTCGGCGGAGAAGCGGCCCGCGTTCGCATCGAGGCTCTGGCCGCCGATGCGCCCCCACACGCCGTCGCGATTGCCCGGCGCCTGCTTCTCGACGTTGTAGATGTCGCCGACGCGCTCGTGCAGCCTGCCGAGCGTCGAAAAGCCGTAGTCGGCGTTCAGCAGCGGTGTCATCGCGTAGCCGGAGACGCCCGGACGATACGCGAGCGCGCCGCCGTTGCCATTCCCGTTTCCGTTGGTGCCGCCGTCGCCGCCGCCGGACGGGTGGATCGGGTCGCCGGGGTCGGTCGGGTCGAGCTGCGAACGCAGGTACCAGCCGTTCGCATCGCCTTGCCCGCCGCGATAGAGCCGGTATTCGTACGCGCCGGCCTGTACCGGGCCGGCGAGATGGAACGCGGACGCGGCGGTCGTGCCGCCGTTGGCCGTGACGACCACGGGAATCCCGTCGCCGGTCGTCTGCGCGCCGGTGCCGGCCGTGTTGGCGATCTTCAGGCCGGTCGTGCCGCTCGCCGTGCCGCCGTTCACGATCAGTCGGTCGGTCGGCGACGCGTCGGCGCCGAGATACGTGTTCAGCGCGATCGTGCCGCCGTTGCCGACGTAGCCGCCGGTCGTCAGCGTCTTGTAGCTGCCCGTCAGCGTCGGCGAGCCGGTCGGCGCGGCGAACGCGACGAGGCCCGCGTTGTTCAGGCGGCTCAGCACCGAACTGCCCGTCATGCGCCACGTGCTGGTGCCGTCGACGGTCAGCGCGACCGGGTCGATCTTCCCGGTCAGCGTCGTGCCGTTCGCGAGGAACACGTTGCCGGTGCTCGACGCGTCGGAGACGATGTCGCCCGCGAGGTTCACCGCCGATGCGTCGAACGTCACGTTGCTGCCGTTCGCGAGGTTCAGCAGCGTGCCGTTGCCGGCCGTCACGACCGTGCCGTTGCGCACCGCGATGTCGGCCGTGCCGCCGTGCGCGGCGAAGGCCGGCCCGGTGGCGGACGTCACGCTGCCGCCGTCGACGAGCACCGAGCTGGTCGCGCCGTTCGCGAGCGTGTCCGACGTCAGTACGCCGGCCGTCGCGCCCGTGAGCGTCGTGCCGGTCAACGCGAGCACGCCGCCGCTGTTCGCCGTTGCGCCGTTGCCGGCCGCGCTGGCAAGCGACGAACCCGTATCGGCGATGCGGCCGCCGTTTTGCGCGACGACGCCGTCGGCCGCATTGCCCGACGCGGCGACTTTCGCACCCGACAGCAGGGCCGTCGCGCCGCCGTCCATGACGATCGCATGGGCGTTCGCGCCGGTCGTCGCGACGGTCGTCCCGTTGGCTGCGAGCGTGGAATCGGCGCCTGTCACGGACAGGCCGCGCGCGTCGGCGCCGGTCGTGCGGACGACCGTGGCCGCATCGGTCGCGATGCGCGCGCCGGCACCGGTCGACGTGAGGCCGGCGGCGCCGTTGCCGGTCGTGGCGACCTGCGTGCCGGACAGCGCGATCGTTGCATTCGCACCGAGGTTGCGGATCGCGCTGCCGGATCCGCTAACCGCGATCGACGTCGCGCCGGCCGCGATGCCGCCGCCCGTGACGGTCGAGTCGATCAGCACGCCGTCGGCGCTGCCGTTCGCGGTGACGGTGCCGGCGCCGGACAGCGCGACCGATGCACCGGCCCCCGTCAGGCGCACACCCGCGACGCCGTCGTCGGCTTCGATCGAGCCTGCGTTGGCGAGCGTGGCCGATGCGCCTTGCACGAGCGCGCCGGTGCCGTTGGCGACGCGGATCGTCGACGCGTTGTTTACCGTGCCGAGCGTGCCGGCCACGACGCCCGTCGAGCCCGCGCCGGTCAGCAATATCGTGCCGCGATTCTCGAGCGTGCCGAGGTTCTGCGCGATGAAACCGGTCACGCCGGCGGTCGACGACGTGACGGCGGCGTGGTTGGTGAGCGTCGTCGTGACCGGCGCGCCGGCATTCGCGCCGGCGAGGTCGTGCGCCTGGCCGTCCACCACGCCCGCGGTCGCGCCGGCCGCGTTCAGGTCGATCGTCGCGCCGGCGTCGATCGTGCCCTTCGCGCCGCCTTCGACCGCGATCGCGATGCCGTTCGCGCCGTTGACGTGGTAGACCGCGTTGCCGGTCGACAGCGTGGTGCCGGCGTCGGTCGCGAGTACGCCGCGCGCCCGCTGGCCGTTGACGTCGGTCGTCAGCGCGCCGGCCGCCGACGCGCCCGTGTAGGCCGCGCCGCCCGCGACGCGGAACAGCGTCGAATCGTCGGTGTCGACGCCCAGATGCTGCGCGGCGACGTTGATTTTCGAGCCTGCACCGTATGCATAAAAGCCGATCTGGTTCGTGCCGGACATGAAGGCCGGCACGGCGTTCGCACCGACGTCGATCGTCGCGCCCGAACGCGCATGCACGCCGATCGCGCCGGTGCCCGTCAGGTCGAGCGCGCCGTCGAGCGTGGCCGTGGCGCGCGGCCCTTCGGCCCAGACGCCGTAGTTGCGCGTGCCCGACGCGGGATCGAGGCCGCCGGCGACGTCGATCGTGCCGGTCGACGTCGCGGCCGTCGCGTTCGCGCCGGTCCCGACGACCATGATGCCGATGCCGTTCACGCCATTCAGCGTGATCGTACCCGTGTTGGTCACGGTCGCGGCGGTGTCGACGGCGAGCATGCCGACGTTGGCGAGCGGCGTGCCGGGCGCGGCGCCGTTGACGACGATCGCGCCCGCGTTGGTCAGCGTGCCGGAGCTCGAGCCGATGCTCGCCAGCGCGGCGCCGTTTTGCGTCTGCGTGCCGATCACGATCGTGCCGAGATTGCTCGCGGTGCCCGACGCGCCGAGCAGGATGCCGTACGCGTGCGCGGCGAGCGCGACGTCGTTTGCCGTCTGGCCGGGCGCGTACTGCGCGGCGCGGCCCAGATAGATCGTGCCGCCGGCTTCGTTCGTGAAGCGGCCGCCGGCGACGAGGCCGCCGATCACCTGGCTGTCGAGCGTCGTCGCGTTGACGCCGGCATTGATCGTGCCGGCGTTCGACGCCGTTGCGCCGTCCGTCACGGCGACCGCGTAGTTCTGCAGGTCGGGCCGGTTGCCGTCCAGCGTCCACGCGCCGACGTTCATCGCGCCGTTGTTGACGAACGACGTGCCTGCGCCGTTCGCGAACACGCCGGCGCCTTCGGTGTACGCGTTGTAGTTGAAGTTGTTCGGCGGCGCGCTGCCGCTCGTGTCGAAGTCGTTGCCGGACGCGTACCCGGACGAGATCACGCCGTTGTTGACGCCGCTTGCGCCGCTCAGCAGGCGCACCAGCGTGAAGTCGCCCGACAGGCGGCCGTCGTTGATGAAGTGCGCGCCGTTTTCCGCGAGGACGGCCGAGCTCGACACGATCGTGTTGGTGCCGCGAAAGTCGATCTGGCCGTCCTTGCCGATCTGCAGCGTCGCGTTCGCGCCCGTGCCGTGCATCACCGACAGGAAATCGATCGGCAGCGTGTTCTTGTCGCCCGCGGACACGTCGTTCCGATACTGGAAGGCTTGCTGCGAGAACGTGACGGCCTGGCCGAACGCGCTGTCGTAGGCGGCCTGCGAGCCGAGCGCGCCGCTTTGCACCGAGCGCACGAGAAAATCGTTGTACGCGGCGAGCGACGCGGCGTCGGTCACCTGCCACGTGCTGCCGTCGAATGCGGTGAAGGTGCCCGCGTAGGCCGGCACGTCGAGCTGGCGGGTGCCGACCGCGCCGCCGTCCGCCAGGTAGTCGCCGGTGGTGAACCGGATCTGGTTGCGCGAATTCCAGTTGACGGTGCTTGCCGCGGCACCCGTGCCGTCCGCGACGGTAAGGTCGGTCGCCTTCGCGGCCATCGAGATCGCGTTGCCCGGTGCATCGGGGGCATTCGCCGCATTGCCGATCGACACGTTGAGCGTACCGCCGGTGGCGGCGACGGTGCCGATGCGCGTGTTCACATACTGATCGCCGTTCACGTCGTGGTAGACGGGCACCTCGGTCGCGCCGGCCGTCGACGCGGAGAACGCGGACGAATCGTAGGTCGCGACCGACGTGTGGGTGCGGGTGATCGAGTCGGGCGTGCTGACGCTGTGCGTCTTGCCGCCGAGCGACAGCAGCGGCTGGTTCGGGTTGCCCGACACGAGGGTCGTGCTGCCGATCGGCGTGAGCGCGTAGCCCGGGTCGCCGGCGGCGGCGCTCCATGCGCCCGACACGCCGACGGTATCGCCGCCGGACACGGTGGCGGAGCCGGCCAGGTTGTCGTTGACGGTCGGGCTGAAACCGTCGAGCGCGCAGGTGCCGCCGTTCGCGATGGCCGTACCGCCGCCGCACGTCGATGCATGCGCGGCGCCGACCGACAGCGCGGCCAGCAACGCGCCGAGTGCCGCTGCGCGACGGCCCGTGCCCGATTCGGCGCCCGAGCGCTTGCCGCGCGCGCGAGTCGTTTCCGCCACCGCGACCCAGCAGCCGGCGGCTTCGCTCCATATCGATCGAAATGAGTGATTCACGACATACCCCTCTTTCTTCTTTTTGACGTGGTATTCGCCGCCATTCGGCGAATTCGCATTCCGCGGTGGAGAAATGATCCGAAGGGGGCGTGCGGCGGCTATGGCTGCGTGTCGCGCCAATCGTGTTTCGTTGACACCGAGGATGGGCGGAGTCTACTGATTCGAGTGGCCGTCGATTATCGATAAGCCGGAAACTGTAATGATGCGAACCGTAATGCGTGGTATTTTTGATTTGTGTGGTTAATCGAACCGAAAGCCGTGGTAGGGGCGGCGGTTGGGCCGGTGCGTGAAAATCCGGAAGGGTTGCAGGAGTAGGTGGGATAGCGCACGGTTCCCGCAGGGGCGATACGCTAAAATGCCGGTGCGGGATCCTGTTTTAATTGAGGGTTGTTTATTTGATTCCCTCTGCTATTTTACTTTCGCTCGTCAATTAATAAAATCAAGCGAATGTCGTGCGGCATCGGGCGATTGCGCCGGTCGGCGGCCGAAATGAAACCGTATTGGCTGGAGCGGGCGATTTGCGCCGATGGCGGGCGTGGCCGGTTGCGCGGCATGAACTCCGCGCAGCAGGCAGGAAACGAGCAGAAAGCAGGCGCGGCCGGTACCGCGCCGGGTTTCAGAAATCGATCGCGTCGTCGGAGTCGCCGTCGGCCGCGGTGGCGAGCGCTTCGCGAACCGCCGTGCGCGGCGCCGATGCCGACGCGTCGAGCGACGGGTTGCGCAGCTTCTCGAGCACGCGCTCGGGCACCGGAATCCGCATCCGCGCGGCGACGTCGCCGCACTGGAACATGATCAGCTCGCCCGGCTCGAATGCGGTCCAGACCTCGTTGTCGGTGAGCGGCTGCGTCGCGATCACCGCGACGCGATCCTCGGGCGTCGTGTATTTCGCGAAATCGATCGACAGGTCTTCGTCGACGAGATGCGCGGTCGAGAACGGCCAGCGCCGCACGAGGTAGTGCAGCCGCGTCGAGCAGTGCGCGAAGAGCGCCTGGCCGTTCGACATCAGGAAGTTGAACACGCCGTGATCGGTGATGCCGCGCGTCAGTTCGCCGAGCCGCTCGAACAGCTCGGGCAGCGGCGGCTGCGCGCCGGGAAAGGCCTCGCGCAACCCCTGCATCAGCACGCAGAACGCCTGTTCGCTGTCGGTCGTGCCGACCGGATGATAGACGCTGCCGTCCATGTCCGGCGCGTAGTCCTGCAGGTCTCCGTTATGCGCGAAGATCCAGTGCCGGCCCCACAGCTCGCGCATGAACGGATGGCTGTTCTCGAGCAGGATGTGCCCTTGCGTCGCCTTGCGGATGTGCGCGATCGTGTTCTTGGACTTGATCGGGTAGCGTTTCACCATTTCGGCGATCGGCGACGTGGCCGATGCCTGGTGATCGATGAAGAGGCGACAGGCCTTGTCCTCGAAGAACGCGATGCCCCAGCCGTCGGCATGGTGATCGGTGAGCCCGCCCCGGGCCGCGAAACCTGTGAAGGAGAATGTGACGTCCGTCGGCGCGGCGCAGTTCATTCCAAGGAGTTGGCACATTTTACGTGGGGCGGCAGGCTGAAGCGGGGGTAACGAACCGGGCGAACCCCGGTACAATGCGGCTTCTAGCATATCACCGAGCCCTGAGCGGTAAAAAGCGGATTCCGCTGGCCAAAGGCCCCGTGTTGCGGTTTGCCGTCAGTCGGCCCGCGCACGCGCGTTCCGGCCCCGCCGATGGCAAGCCCGTTCCTCACGACGCCTCCTATGACTGCCTCGAACGCTTCTTCCCCGGCGACGCTTTCGCTCGCCCGTCCCGACGACTGGCACCTGCACCTGCGAGACGGCGACATGCTCGCCGCCGTGCTGCCGCACACCGCCCGCCAGTTCGGCCGCGCCATCGTCATGCCGAACCTGAAGCCGCCCGTCACGACCACCGCGCAGGCGCAGGCCTATCGCGAGCGCATCCTCGCCGCGCTGCCGGCCGGGATGACGTTCGAACCGCTGATGACGCTGTACCTGACCGACAACACGCCGCCCGACGAAATCCGCCGCGCGCGCGAAAGCGGCTTCGTGCACGGCGTGAAGCTGTACCCGGCAGGCGCCACGACGAATTCCGACCACGGCGTCACCGATCTCGCGAAATGCGCGAAGACGCTCGAGGCGATGCAGGAAGCCGGCATGCCGCTGCTCGTGCACGGCGAGGTGACCGATGCGTCGATCGACCTGTTCGACCGCGAGAAGGTGTTCATCGACCGCGTGATGACGCCGCTGCGCCGCGATTTCCCGGGCCTGAAGGTCGTGTTCGAGCACATCACGACGAAGGACGCGGCCGATTACGTGCGCGATGCCGACGCGGCGCCCGGCCTGCTCGGCGCGACGATCACCGCGCATCACCTGCTGTACAACCGCAACGCGCTGTTCGTCGGCGGGATTCGCCCGCATTACTACTGCCTGCCGGTGCTGAAGCGCGAGACGCATCGCGTGGCGCTGGTCGAGGCCGCGACGTCGGGCAACCCGCGCTTCTTCCTCGGCACCGACAGCGCGCCGCACGCGCGCGGCGCGAAGGAAACCGCGTGCGGCTGCGCGGGCTGCTATACGGCGCTGCACGCGCTCGAACTGTACGCGGAAGCGTTCGACACGGCCGGCGCGCTCGACAAGCTGGAAGGCTTCGCGAGCTTCTTCGGCGCCGATTTCTACGGGCTGCCGCGCAGCGCGGAGACGGTCACGCTGCGCCGCGAGGCATGGGAGCTGCCGCGCGAGATCTTCGCGGGCGACACGCCGGTCGTGCCGCTGCGCGGCGGCGAGACGATCGGCTGGAAGCTCGTGTGAGCGGCGCGCCGCCGCGCGGATCCGGCCCCGCGGCCGGGCGCCCGGCGGCGGATTTCGCGCGGATCGACTGGTCCGCGCCGTGGCTCGCGCCATACGCGGAGCCCGGACGCGTGTGGCAGGCGGCCGCCCGTGCGGGCGAGGCCGCGCTGCTCGATGCGTTGAACGGCGCGTTGGCCGGCGTGTCGCGAGGCGGCGATCGCGTCACCGGTCGCGGCAGGCCGCTGCGCTTCGTGCCGCAGGCCGGGCTGCCGCCCGGCGTCGCGTACGAGACCCATATCGCGGGCACCGGCGGCGTGCCGACCCGCCACAATCTTCACGACTTCTTCAACGCGCTCGTCTGGTTCGCGTACCCGCGCACCAAGGCCGCGCTGAACGCACGCCAGGCCGCCGCGATCGACGCGGCGGGCGGCGTCGGCCCCGTACGCGGCACGTTGCGCGATGCACTCACGCTGTTCGACGAGAATGGCGCGCTGTTCGTCACCGCCGAGCGCACGCTCGCCGATGCGCTGCGCGGCTTCGACTGGGCGCGGCTGCTGGTGGCCGCGCGCGATGCGTGGGGCACGCGCTGCGAGGCGCGGCTCGTCGGCCACGCGCTGCTCGAACAGCTCGTCGCGCCTTACAAGTCCTGCACCGCGCATGCATGGATCATCGAAGTGAGCGCCCACTATTTTTCATGGCCCGACGCGCAACGGATCGCGCACGTCGACGCGCGAATCGCCGCCGAACTCGCGACGCACGCGCTGACGCCCCGCGATTTCGCGCCGCTGCCGGTGCTCGGCGTGCCGGGCTGGTGCGCGGCGAACGCCGACCCTGCGTTCTACGACGATCCGGCCGTGTTTCGCCGCGGCCGCCGCTCGCGCGCTGCCGACGGCGGCGCGCAGTGCTAAAATGCGCGTCGCAAAGCAGGCTAGGCAGTCGCGGCCTCGACGTCTTCGGGCGCGCGGGGGCGAGGAAAGTCCGGACTCCACAGGGCAGGGTGATGGCTAACGGCCATCCGTGGCGACACGCGGAACAGGGCAACAGAAAGCAAACCGCCGATGGCCCGGCGCAAGCCGGGATCAGGTAAGGGTGAAACGGTGCGGTAAGAGCGCACCGCGGCGACGGCGACGTTCGCCGGCACGGTAACCTCCACCCGGAGCAATTCCAAGTAGGCAGGCGCGCATCTTCGGATGCAGGACGGGGCCCCCGTCTCGTCTGCGGGTAGGAAGCTTGAGCGCGTCAGCAATGGCGCGCCTAGAGGAATGACTGCCACGCGTTGCGCGCTCCGGTGCGCAGCGTGCACAGAATCCGGCTTATCGGCCTGCTTTGCCGTTCGAATGCGAAAGGGCCGGCGCTCCCACGGGGCGCCGGCCCTTTTTTCATGCGCGCGCCCTGTGCTCAGGCGGCGACGATGTCGAACGAATGCGTGAGTTCGGCCGTCTTCGCGATCATGATCGACGCCGAGCAGTACTTGTCGTGCGACAGGTTGATCGCGCGCTCGACCGTGGCCGGGTTCAGGTTGCGGCCCGTGACCGTGAAGTGGAAATGCACCTTCGTGAACACCTTCGGATCCTCGCTCGCGCGCTCGGCCTTCAGCGTGACCGAGCAGCCGGTCACTTCCTGGCGGCTCTTCTTCAGGATCAGCACGACGTCATAGGCCGTGCAGCCGCCGGTGCCGAGCAGCACCATTTCCATCGGACGCGGCGCGAGGTTGTGGCCGCCACCTTCGGGCGCGCCGTCCATCGTGACGAGATGGCCGCTGCCGGTCTCGGCGGAAAACGCCATGCCGTCCTGACCCATCCAGCTTACTTTGCATTCCATGCTTGCACTCCAGCGTTGCCTGATTCGGATTCGATCCGGCATTGTAGCCCGTGGCGCAACGGTCGGCTGATGCGCTGCACGACGTGCAATGCCCGTGCCTCGCGAGCGGAGCGACGCGTGGCGATTTCCCTGTCGGATTTAGGGGTTTTGCTCTAGGTGCGGGCGATTTTGAATCATGTCTGACGTATTTATGCCTTTGATTTGCAACAGGAATTTGTTTTTATGAACGCGTCGGTCGATATCTCGTATCGTGAGATCCTATTTCGCAATGCAAATTTTCTTGCGAAGTCGGCGGGGCATTCGTATAATGAGATCCATTGGTTGTCGCGCTGCGGCAACCTCCGAATGTCTCCTCCACCCTCCTCCTAAGGTGGATTAAGCCCGAACCAGCCGTTCGGGCTTTTTTTCGTCCCATGCAAACGTCGGCGCACGGTTTGTGTGCGCCGCGATCGTCACGCCGGCTGTCGCGCGGCCGGCTGCGACGTCGCGTCGGGCGGCGTGCCGCGCGAGCCGGCATCGGTCGCCGGCGCATGGGCAGCCGATGCGTCGCCGTGGCCGCGTGCGCAGAAGTGGCGCACGCGTTCGCGCACCGCGCGCAGGCGCGCGATGCGGTCTTCGGCATGGGCGGTTCGGGCTTCGGCGATGCGTGCATCGAGCGCCTCGAGCTTGGCTTCGCAGCCGGAGCCGGCGGCGACGGCGGGCGCCGCCGCGGCCACCAGGGCGGCCGCGAGGAAGGGCGTGAGTCGTTGTTTCATCATGCTGGTTTGTTGTTTTTCGGGTTCGGCCGGTCTGGCGCGGCAAGGTCATGTGCCGCGCGTCGATGGGTGCCGCCTCAGGCGCTCGGTTCGCCTGGCTTGTCGGGGCACGATCGAATTTTGGCCCATTTCGGCCGCCGCGAACACGGGGCGTGGATTCTCTTTGACCACGCAGCCGTATTTCCTTTATAATTCAGGGCTTTTCCGCATTCATGCCCACGGAAAAAGAACAGGGAGAGCCTGCACCGCGCCTCGAAGCGCACACAGACAAGCAGGAAGAACACATCGGGCAAAGCATTTTTTTTGGATCGATCATGAAGACGTTTTCCGCAAAAGCCCATGAGGTGACGCGCGAATGGTACGTGATTGACGCGACG
Organism: Burkholderia anthinoferrum; assembly: GCF_002925705.1. NCBI lineage: Bacteria > Pseudomonadati > Pseudomonadota > Betaproteobacteria > Burkholderiales > Burkholderiaceae > Burkholderia > Burkholderia anthinoferrum. Next base: position 39,556 of record NZ_LFZP01000044.1, on the reverse strand, counting down.
GATAAGGTTCTCGGCCGTGTTGCCAGCGAAGTGGCACGCCGTCTGCGCGGCAAGCACAAGCCTGAGTTCACCCCGCACGTCGACACTGGTGATTTCATCATCATCATCAACGCGAGCAAGTTGAAGGTCACGGGCAACAAGACGCTGGACAAGAAGTACTACCGTCACTCGGGCTACCCGGGCGGTATCTATGAAACGACGTTCGGCAAGATGCAGGAACGCTTCCCGGGCCGCGCGCTCGAGAAGGCGGTCAAGGGCATGCTGCCGAAGGGCCCGCTCGGCTACGCGATGATCAAGAAGCTGAAGGTCTACGCAGAAGCGACGCATCCGCATTCGGCTCAACAGCCGAAGGCGCTCGAGATCTAAGGGGAGCCCACATGATCGGTAACTGGAACTACGGCACGGGCCGCCGCAAGAGCGCAGTCGCACGTGTCTTCATCAAGGCTGGCAAGGGCGACATCATCGTCAACGGCAAGCCCATCGCTGACTACTTCTCGCGCGAAACGTCGCTGATGATCGTGCGCCAGCCGCTGGAACTCACGAACCACGGCCAGACGTTCGACATCAAGGTCAACGTCAACGGCGGCGGCGAAACGGGTCAGGCAGGCGCAGTGCGCCACGGCATCACCCGTGCACTGATCGACTACGATGCGACGCTGAAGCCGTCGCTGTCGAACGCAGGCTTCGTCACGCGCGATGCACGTGAAGTCGAGCGTAAGAAGGTCGGTCTGCGCAAGGCACGCCGCGCGAAGCAGTTCTCGAAGCGTTAATTCCGCTTCATGGCCTCGCCGCTTCCGGGCGGCGTCCGCCGGAAAAACCGCCAGCTTTCACGCTGGCGGTTTTTTTATGCCCGCTGGTTTACCCGCGCCCGGGCCGCCGTGGCGGCCGCGCGCGTGGGCACGCTTGACGAAATCGACAAGAACCTATTGATTTCATGGACATCAGCACGATCTTCTGATCGGCCCTACAATAGCGGCTAAAGCTTTTTGGAGAGTTCGAATGAACGCTGTTACCGAATCCGCAGCAACGACGACCGATATGCCGCTGCCGTTCGTCTTCACCGACGCCGCGGCCGACAAGGTCAAGCAATTGATCGACGAAGAGGGCAATCCCGACCTGAAGCTGCGCGTGTTCGTGCAGGGTGGCGGCTGCTCGGGCTTCCAGTATGGCTTCACGTTCGACGAGGAAGTCAACGAGGACGACACCGTGATGGACAAGAACGGCGTCCAGCTCCTGATCGACTCGATGAGCTACCAGTACCTGGTCGGCGCCGAGATCGACTACAAGGACGACCTCAACGGTGCCCAGTTCGTGATCAAGAACCCGAACGCGACCACCACCTGCGGGTGCGGTTCGTCGTTCTCGGTCTGAGCGCACGACAGATCCGCGCCGGTTCGCCGGAATGAAAAACGGGGCTTCATGCCCCGTTTTTTAATGCGTGCTCGTCCTGCAGCGCCCGCGACAGGCCGGGTACCGCATCAGCGCGGATAGAGCGCGCCGAGCACGCGGTTGGCGGCCGCGCCGGTGACCGTCGCGAGATTGCCGGGCTGGCGCGCGGTGAAGCGGTACGCAAGCCACGCGAACGCGAGCGCTTCGACCTGCTGCGGCGGCACGCCGAGCGCGGCCGTCGTATCGACGGTGGCCGGCACGCCGGCCTCGCCTAGCGCGTGCCGAAGCGCGTCGAGCAGCACCGGATTGCGTGCGCCGCCGCCGCAGACGAAAACGGCCTTGCAGCCCGGTGCGTGCTGCGCGATTTCGCGCGCCACCGAGACGGCGGTGAGCGCGGTGAGCGTGGCCTGTACGTCCTCCGGCGCCACCTGCGGGAACGCGGCGAGCTTCGCATCGAGCCACGCGGGATTGAACAGGTCGCGCCCGGTGCTCTTCGGCGGCGGCGCGGTGAAATACGGTTCGTCGAGCAGCGCATCGAGCAGCGCCGCGTGGATGGCGCCGCGTGCGGCGAACTTTCCGCCGTCGTCGTACGGCTTGCCCAGATGGCGGGTCGCCCATGCGTCGATCAGCGCATTCGCGGGGCCGCAGTCGAAGCCGCGCACGTCGCCGCCCGCGCCGGGCAGGATCGTGATGTTGCTGATCCCGCCGAGATTGCACACGACCCGCGTTTCGCCCGGCGCGCCGAACACCGTCGCGTGGAAGGCCGGCGCGAGCGGCGCGCCGTGGCCGCCGGCCGCCACATCGCGGCTGCGGAAATCGGCGATCACGTCGACCTGGGTCAGCTCGGCCAGCAGCGCCGGATTGTTGAGCTGGCGCGTGTAGCCGCGCTCGGGGCGGTGGCGCACCGTCTGGCCGTGCACGCCGATCGCGCGGATCTCGTCGCGCGACAGCCCGGCCGTGCGCTGCAATTCATGGCAGCACACCGCATAGCGCGCGACGAGCGCATTCGCCGCGAGCGATTCGCGGTCGATCTCGTTGTCGCCCGGCTGCTGCAGCGCGAACAGTGCGTCGCGCAGCGATTGCGCGAAGCCGACGAACGCTTCGGCGAGCACGACCGGCGCGCGGCCGGCCTCGAAACGCACGGCGACACCGTCGACGCCGTCCATGCTGGTTCCCGACATCAGCCCGAAGTAGATGCCGTCTGCCGGATCGGCATGCTGCGGCTGTCGTTGCGGCACGTTGGATTCTCCTGAATCGTGCGGCGCGGGCCGGTGCCGCGCGCCTTGCGCCCGATTATCCGCGCAACGCGACGCGTCGTTAAGCGATGCGCGCGCAAGTTATGGGAAAATCCCTGTTTTTGCGACATTCTTCCTGGCACCGATGAGCACCGAACCCAGTTCCAAGCCCGTTTTCCCGATCACCGACGAAGTCCGGCATGCGCTCGCCGTCACGAAGCGCGGCGTCGACGAGCTGCTGATCGAGGAAGAGTTCGCGCAGAAGCTCGCGCGCAGCGCCGCCACCGGCACGCCGCTGCGCATCAAGCTCGGCCTCGACCCGACCGCACCGGACATCCACATCGGCCATACGGTCGTGCTGAACAAGATGCGGCAGCTGCAGGACCTCGGTCACACGGTGATCTTCCTGATCGGCGATTTCACGTCGCTGATCGGCGATCCGTCGGGCCGCAACGCGACGCGCCCGCCGCTCACGCGCGAGCAGATCGAATCGAACGCGAAGACCTACTTCGAGCAGGCCGCGCTCGTGCTCGATCGCGACAAGACCGAGATCCGCTACAACAGCGAATGGTCGATGCCGCTCGGCGCGGACGGGATGATCAAGCTCGCGTCGCGCTACACGGTCGCGCGGATCCTCGAACGCGAGGATTTCACGAAGCGCTTCCAGGGCGGCGTGCCGATCTCGATCCACGAATTCCTGTACCCGCTGATGCAGGGCTACGATTCGGTCGCGCTGAACGCCGATCTCGAGCTCGGCGGCACCGACCAGAAGTTCAACCTGCTGGTCGGCCGCGAACTGCAGAAGCAGTACGGCCAGGAACAGCAGTGCATTTTGACGATGCCGCTGCTCGAAGGCCTCGACGGCGTCGAGAAGATGTCGAAGTCGAAGGGCAACTACGTCGGCATCAGCGAGAAGCCGACCGACATGTTCGGCAAGCTGATGAGCATCTCGGACACGCTGATGTGGCGTTACTTCGAGCTGCTGTCGTTCCGCAGCCTCGACGAGATCGCCGGCTTCAAGCGCGAGGCCGAAGGCGGCCGCAACCCGCGCGATTTCAAGGTGCTGCTCGCGCAGGAAATCGTCGCGCGGTTCCACTCGCAAGCCGACGCCGAGCGTGCGCTGGAAGACTTCAACCACCGCGCGAAGGGCGGCGTGCCGGACGACATTCCGTCGGTCACGCTGGCCGGCGCGCCGCTGGCGATCGGCCAGTTGCTGAAGCAGGCCGGCCTCGTGCCGTCGACGAGCGAAGCGCTGCGCAACATCGAGCAGGGCGGCGTGAAGATCGACGGCGCGACCGTGTCGGACAAGGGCCTGAAGGTCGAGGCCGGCGAGTTCGTCGTGCAGGTTGGCAAGCGCCGCTTCGCACGCGTCACGCTGACCGCATGATCGCGCTGATCCAGCGCGTGACGCGCGCCGACGTCCGCGTCGGCGGCCGCACGACGGGCGAGATCGGCGCGGGCCTGCTCGCGCTGGTCTGCGCGGAGCGCGGCGATACCGAGGCCGCGGCCGACAAGCTGCTCGCGAAGCTGCTCGGCTACCGCGTGTTCAGCGACGCAGCCGGCAAGATGAACCTGCCGGTGTCGAACATCGACGGCGAAGGCCGCGCGGGCGGGCTGCTGCTCGTGTCGCAGTTCACGCTGGCGGCCGATACCAACAGCGGGCTGCGTCCGAGCTTCACGCCGGCCGCGCCGCCCGACGAAGGCGCGCGGCTGTTCGACTATTTCGTCGCGGCCGCGCGGGCGCGCCATCCCGTCGTTGAGACGGGCGAGTTCGGCGCCGACATGCAGGTGTCGCTCGTCAACGACGGCCCCGTGACGTTCTGGCTGCAAGTGCGGCCCTGATTCTTTCCCGGAGGCGCGCCGCGATGGCCACCACGCAGATTCTTTTCATCCGCCATGGCGAGACGGCCTGGAACCGCATCAAACGCATCCAGGGGCATATCGACATCCCGCTGGCCGACACGGGCCTCGCGCAGGCGCAGCGGCTGGCGGCGCGGCTCGGACGGGAGGCGCGCGACGGCGCCCGGATCGATGCGGTGTATTCGAGCGACCTGATGCGCGCGCAACAGACCGCCCAACCGTTCGCCGATGCGCTCGGGCTGCCGCTGCTGCTGCGCGAAGGGTTGCGCGAACGCTCGTACGGCGCGTTCCAGGGGCACGACAGTACCGAGATCGAGGCGCTGTTTCCGGACGCGTATGCGGTGTGGCAGACGCGCGATCCAGGTTTCGCGCCGGAGGGCGGCGAGTCGCAGCGTGAGTTCTATCACCGCGTGCTGCATGCGCTCGAACCGATCGTCGCCGCGCATCCGGGCGGCCGGATCGCGTGCGTCGCGCACGGTGGCGTGCTCGATTGCGTGTATCGCTTCGCGAACGGGATCGAGCTGTCGGCGCCGCGCAACTATCAACTGCTCAACACCAGCATCAACGTCGTCGATTACGTCGATGGTCGCGCGCAGGTCGTGCGGTGGGCCGACGTGTCGCATCTCGAAGCCGCGAGCGACGATGACGACGGGTACCGCAAGGTGCTCTGAGCACGCCAATCGCGTCCGGCCTGGCCGGCTCCCGGGGTCGTGCTTTCTTCCGGCGTGACCCTTACTGCGGCAGCCCGTGACGCGTCTTGTAGTCGAGCGCGTACGCGATCTTGCCGGGCTTGTCGGCCGTGATCGGCTGGCGCAGCTTGTCGAATTCCCCCTTGCTGTATTTCTTCCCGCCGTTGATCGCATCGGCGCGCCCGAGCTCGGCGCCCGTCTTGCCGTCGATCACCGGGTCCGTGGCCGCGACCATCCGCGCAGACGCATTCCAGACCGCATTCAGGTAGCCCGTGTCGGCCTTCGCCGGATCGGGATCGGTCGTGCCGCCGCGCGTCAGGTCGTAGCTCGCCAGCGCGAACGTGCCCGGCTGCGTACGCAGCCAGTCGGCCCAGTACAACTCGAGGTAGTCGGTTGCTTGCGCGGGTTTGCTATAGCCGATGTCGCGCGTGAAATAGACGAGCGACCGGTAGCGGTCGTTCGTCATCCCGCGCGTCAGGCCGAGGCCGCTCGGCAGTTGCGCGGTCGCGATCGGCTTGCCTTCGCCGTCCTTCAGGCGCAGATAGCCGCGGCTTTGCATCTGCTGCCAGAACGCGTCGCCCGAGTAGTCGCCGAGGTTGTCCTTGACGACGACGTGCACGTGCAGCGCCGGGCCGCCGTCGGGCGTCTCGTAGTAAGTCGACAGGCCGTGGTGGCCGTCGGTCAGGTACAGCGTATCGCCGTTCGGGCCGATCACGACGGGGTTCAGCACCGAGCGGTCGCGGGCGGTCGCGTCGGTCGTCGCGCACGTGTAGCTGGCCGGATCGCGCAGCGACGATCGGGTCGTGTAACCGCCCGATGCGATGCCGCCGAGGCCCTCGTCCGCGCAGAAGTCGTCGAACTTCTTGTCGGGCTGCAGTTCGTAGCGGCCGAGCTTGTAGTAGATCTGGTCGTAGCCGATCGCACCCTGCGTCGGATGGAGATCGCCTAGCGTCACGTCGAGCAGATCGCCGGCGCGGGCGGCTTTCCATTTGCCCGGTTGCGGCGTGGCGGTTGCGGGCGGCGTGGGAGCCGACGTCGTCGTGCTGCCGGACGGCAGTTGCGCGTCCGTGCGTGCGACGGCGGCGACATCGTCGCCTCCGCACGCGGCGAGGGCGAGGACGCCGGACAGGCTGGCGGCAAGGGCGAAACGGATCGGCAGGCGTGGCATCACGGGCATCGGGTGTCGTAGCGGGTAGGCGGAACTCCGCGCGGGCCACGGGCGTGCGTGACGAGCCCGACGTGCGACCGTGCGCGGGTGCGAGCGTGTCAGCTTGCCACAGGTATTTGACGGTAAATTGAAATGATCCGAAGAAACGGATCGTCAGCCAGGCGGGGCGCCGTCGGACGGGGCGGCCGTCGCGCGGCGGCGCGCACGCTTCGACGCGCCGTTGACGAGCGCCCAGCGCAGCACGGGCGCGACCGCGCGTATGCCGGGCCGGACCAGCGCGCGCCGCACCGGCGCGAACGCCGACACGCCGAGCATGCGCTGCGCCCACGGCGGCAGCAGGTCGATTCCGGCATGCATCACCAGCGACGCGGCAGGCCGCAGCGCCGGCTTCGCGACCGGCACATTCAGCAGGATGGACATCACGTCGAACGTGCGCGGCCCGGCTTCGAGTTCGGGCAGCATGCGCGCGAGATAGGCCGCCACCTCGGCGCGCGAACGCGGCACCGCTTGGGCGCCCAGCAGCTCGGCGATCAGCGCCGTCTCCGCGTAATAGCGGTCCTGCAGTTCGCCCGGCAGCTCCGGATTCACGTAACGCAGATGCGCGGCGAGGAAGCTCGACACTTCCGCGACATGCACCCAGGTCAGCAGCGCGGGATCGTCGGCGCGGTACGGCCGGCCGTCCGGCGCGTTGCCCGAGATGTGCGCGTGGATCGCCTTCACGCGCTCGATCAGCGCGAGCGCGTCCGCGCGGCTGCCGAACGTCGTCCCCGTGATGAACGTGGCGGTGCGCCGCAGACGGCCGAGGATATCGGTGCGGAACGACGAATGATCCCAGACGCCCGCGAGCGCGAGCGGGTGGAGCGCCTGCAGCAGCAGCGCGGCGATGCCGCCTGTCATCATCGACGTGAAATCGGCATGCACGCGCCAGCAGACGGCGTCGGGGCCGAACAGCCCGGGGTCGCCGGGCGGTGAAGAGAGATCGATCGACGGGCCGCCGCCACCCACCGTCAGGTGCGTGATGCCGGCCACGAGCCGCTTGCGGATCGGCTCGGCCCAGCGCGGGCCCGGCGCGGGTGCGGTGGGGTGGTGGCTGGGCGGCGTCGTCATGGCGGGTGCGACTCGGGCGACGGACTACTTCCCGTCCGGAGTATCCCACTCGTCGCGTTCGGTGCGGCGGGCCTCGGGCACCGACAGCCCGAAGTGGCGATACGTGAGCAGCGTCGCGACGCGCCCGCGCGGCGTGCGCTGCAGGAAGCCCTGCTGGATCAGGTACGGTTCGAGCACGTCCTCGATCGTGTCGCGCTCCTCGCCGATTGCCGCCGCGAGATTGTCGATGCCGACCGGGCCGCCGTCGAACTTGTACAGGATCGCTTCGAGCAGCTTGCGGTCCATCAGGTCGAAGCCGACCGGATCGACGTCGAGCATCGCAAGTGCGGCATCGGCGACGGCCGCGGTGATCTGGCCGTCGGCCTTCACTTCCGCGAAGTCGCGCACGCGGCGCAGGAGCCGGTTCGCGATCCGCGGCGTGCCGCGCGAGCGCTTCGCGATTTCCAGCGCGCCGTTCGGATCGATCTGCGCATTGAGCAGCGACGCCGAGCGCCGCACGATGCGCGACAGTTGATCGGCGTCGTAGAACTCGAGGCGCGCGACGATCCCGAAACGATCGCGCAGCGGGTTGGTCAGCATCCCCGCGCGAGTGGTCGCGCCGACCAGCGTGAACGGCTGCAGGTCGAGCTTCACGCTGCGCGCGGCCGGGCCTTCGCCGATCATGATGTCGATCTGGTAATCCTCGAGCGCCGGATACAGGATTTCCTCGACGACCGGCGACAGCCGGTGGATTTCGTCGATGAACAGCACGTCGTTCGCCTCGAGGTTCGTCAGCAACGCGGCGAGATCGCCCGCGCGCTCGAGCACGGGCCCCGACGTCTGGCGCAGGTTCACGCCCATCTCGCGCGCGATGATGTGGGCGAGCGTCGTCTTGCCGAGACCCGGCGGCCCGAACAGCAGCACGTGGTCGAGCGGCTCGGAGCGGCGCTTCGCGGCTTCGATGAAGATCTCGAGCTGGCCGCGGACCTTTTCCTGGCCGACGTAGTCGTCGAGCTGGCGCGGCCGCAGCGCCCGTTCGAACACCTCCTCGTGCGACGAGGCGGGCGTGGCGGCGATGATCCGCTGCTCGGTGGCGAGTTTGTCGGTTTCAATCATGCGGCCATTGTACCGCGCGACGGAGCCCGGGCCACCTGGCCGAACGGCCGACTGGCGCGCGCCGCGCGGCGGCGCGACACTGGCTTCGACGGCCGGATCGACCGCGTGTTACGCCTTCGACAACGCCTTCAGCGCGAGCTTGATGCCTTCGGACACGCCGGTGCCGGCCGGCACGTTCTTGATCGCGGCAAGGCCCTCCTTCTCGGAGTAGCCGAGCGCCAGCAGCGCGTTGAGGATGTCGGTCGCGTGGTCGGACGGCGAAGCCGCGCCGGCGAGCGCGCCGAGGTCGGCGCCGAGCTTGCCCTTCAGCTCGAGCAGCAGGCGCTCGGCCGTCTTCTTGCCGATGCCGGGCAGGCGCGTGAGGCGTGCGGCGTCCTGCATCGTCACGGCCTGGGCGAGCTCCTGCACGCTCATGCCGGACAGCACGGCGAGCGCCATGCGCGCGCCGATGCCGGTGATCTTCAGCAACTCGCGGAAGGTCGTGCGTTCCTGCGGCGTCAGGAAGCCGTACAGCAGGTGCGCGTCTTCGCGGACGATCTGCTGCGTGAGCAGCACGATGCGTTCGCCCGTTTGCGGCAGGTTGTAGAAGGTGCTCATCGGCACGTCGATTTCATAGCCGACGCCGTTGCAGTCGACGAGCAGATGAGGCGGGTTCTTTTCGAGCAGGATGCCGGCGATGCGACCGATCATGGAGGACGGGATGCGAGGAAGAAAGCGCGAGTGTAGCGCACGCGCGGCGCGATGCCGATGGGCGCGGCCGTCAGGCCGAAGCGGCGCGTGTCGCGGGCATGTCGGGCGTGGGTGAAACGACCGAGGCGGCCAACGCAGCCCGCGCAGTCGAGCCGACGCGCGCGGCCGCGGTGCGCGGCAGCGTCAGCCGATCAGCCTGCCGCGCCGCACGCGCAGCCCTTTCTGCGCGAGCGCCGGCGCGAGCCCGCCCAGCGTGCTGAGCGTGTTGCCGCCGTGCGCGTGGCAGATCGCCATGCCGAGCGCGTCGGCGGCGTCCGAGCCCGGCTGGCCGGACAGGTTGAGCAGCCGCGTGACCATGTCCTGCATCTGCGTCTTGGTCGCGCGGCCGTAGCCGACCACGGCCTGCTTGAGCTGCAGCGCCGTGTATTCGGCGACCGGCAGCCCGCCCGCGACGAGCCCGCAGATCGCGGCGCCACGTGCCTGGCCGAGCAGCAGCGTCGACTGCGGGTTCACGTTGACGAACACCTTTTCGATCGCGGCCTGGTCGGGCGCGTGTTCGCGCACGATCGTCGAGATGCCCTGGAAGATCGTGCCGAGCCGGGTGGCCAGGTCGGCCGTCGGCGTGCGGATCACGCCGCTCGTGACATAGGCGAGCCGATGGCCGCTGACGTCGATGACGCCGAAGCCGGTGACGCGCAGACCGGGGTCGATGCCGAGAATTCGCATGAGTGAGGAGAGTGGCGTGATGCAGCGATACTACAACGAATGGGGCGGCAAGCCGGTCGCGCGGTCGCGCGCGAAGGCGCCGCGCAATAAAAAACCCGGCGGAGGTGATGCCGCCGGGTTCCGGTGCAGCGGCCGCGCGGGGGCCGCATGCGGCGATCAGTGACGGAAGTGGCGCACGCCCGTCAGGATCATCGCGATGTTGTGCTCGTCGGCTGCCGCGATCACTTCGTCGTCGCGCATCGAGCCGCCCGGCTGGATCACGCAGGTCGCGCCGGCCGCCACGACCACGTCGAGGCCGTCGCGGAACGGGAAGAACGCATCCGACGCGACGGCCGAGCCGGCGAGCGTCAGCCCCGCGTTCTGCGCCTTGATGCTCGCGATACGGGCGGAATCGACGCGGCTCATCTGGCCGGCGCCGACGCCGAGCGTCATGCCGTTGCCGCAGAACACGATCGCGTTCGACTTCACGTACTTCGCGACGCGCCATGCGAACAGCAGGTCGTCCATTTCCTTCGGCGTCGGGTGGCGCTTCGTGACGACGCGCAGCTCGTGCGGCTGCACGTTCTTCGAATCGAGCGACTGCACGAGCAGGCCGCCGCCCACGCGCTTCAGGTCGAATGCGTTGTGGCCGTCGCCCAGTGCGATTTCGAGCAGGCGCACGTTCTGCTTCGCGGCGAACACCTGCTTCGCGGCGTCGGAGAACGACGGCGCGATCAGCACTTCGACGAACTGCTTCGCGACCGCTTGCGCGGCCGCTTCGTCGACTTCGCGGTTGAACGCGATGATGCCGCCGAATGCGGAGGTCGGGTCGGTCTGGAATGCCTTCGCATACGCGTCGGCCGAGTCGTTGCCAACCGCGACGCCGCACGGATTCGCATGCTTGATGATCACGCAGGCCGGCGCGTCGAACGTCTTCACGCATTCCCACGCCGCGTCCGAATCCGCGATGTTGTTGTACGACAGTTCCTTGCCCTGCAGCTGGCGGTAGTTCGCCAGCGCGCCGGCCGGCGCCGCGAGGTCGCGGTAGAACGCCGCGCTCTGGTGCGGGTTCTCGCCGTAGCGCAGGTCCTGCACCTTGTCGAACGCCAGGTTCAGCGTGGCCGGGTACGTGCTGCGCGATGCGTGCTTCAGCTCGTCGGTCAGGCTGGTCAGGTAGTTCGTGATCGCGCCGTCGTATTGCGCGGTGTGCGCGAACACCTTCGTCGCGAGACGGAAGTTGGTCGGGTAGCCGACGGTGTTGCCGTTCGCCTTCATTTCATCGAGCACGACCGCGTAGTCGGCCGGGTCGACCACGACCGTCACGTCGCGGTGGTTCTTCGCGGCCGAGCGCAGCATCGTCGGGCCGCCGATGTCGATGTTCTCGATCGCGTCGGCGAGCGTGCAGTCGTCCTTCGCGATCGTCGCGACGAACGGATACAGGTTCACGACGAGCAGGTCGATCGTCGGGATGCCGTGCTGCTCCAGCGCCTGCATGTGCTCGGGCAGGTCGCGGCGGGCGAGGATGCCGCCGTGCACCTTCGGGTGCAGCGTCTTCACGCGCCCATCGAGCATTTCCGGGAAGCCCGTGTAATCGGCCACTTCGGTCACGGGCAGGCCGGCGTCGGCGAGGAGTTTCGCGGTGCCGCCCGTCGACAGCAGCTTGACGCCGAGGTCGGACAGCGACTTCGCGAAGTCGACGATGCCGGTCTTGTCGGAAACGGAAATGAGCGCTTGCTTGATCATGATGGAACCACCAATAGCCAGGGAAACGGGGACGGGACGGCCGCCTACAGCAGGCCGTGCTGCTGCAGCTTCTTGCGCAGCGTATTGCGATTGATGCCGAGGTACTCGGCGGCGAGCGACTGGTTGCCGCCGGCCTGTACGAGCACGACCTCGAGCATCGGCTTTTCGACGCAGGACATCACCATTTCATAGACGTCGTGCGGATTGGAGCCGTCTAGATCCCGGAAATACACGTCCAGGCTCTCGCGGACACATTGTTCGATGTTGTGCTTGCTCATGCTGCTAACTGGTTATGGTCGTCCGGCTCGCCCCGGCCGTTTTCCGCTTCGTCATCGACGTAGACGAGGTGGTCCGACAGCGCTTTTTGCGCCTCGAAGAATGCATTGACGGCGGCGAGCTGCTCGCGGGTGGAATCGAGCGTGTTCATTCGGTGCCGGAACCCGTTGGCACCGGAAAGGCCGCGAGTGTACCAGCCGATGTGCTTGCGCGCAGTACGGACGCCGGTGAATTCGCCATAGAAAGCGTAGTGGTCTTCCAGGTGTTCGTTCATCACGTGCTGGATCTCGTCGATCCGCGGCGGGGGCAGCAGCTCGCCGGTTTGCAGGAAATGATCGATTTCGCGGAACAGCCACGGCCGGCCTTGCGCGGCGCGACCGATCATCAGCGCGTCGGCGCCGGTTGCGTCGAGCACGGCCTTCGCCTTGGCGGGCGACGTGATGTCGCCGTTCGCGACGACCGGAATCCGCACGGCCGCCTTCACGGCCGCGATGGTGTCGTACTCGGCGTCGCCGCGGTACAGGTCGGCGCGCGTGCGGCCATGCACGGTGAGCATCGAGATGCCGGCCGCTTCGGCCAGGCGCGCGACCGTGATCGCGTTCTTGTGCTCGCGGTCCCAGCCGGTGCGGATCTTCAGCGTGACGGGCACCGCATCGGGCCCGGTGCCGACCGCCGCGACGACGGCCTCGACGATCCGCTGCACGAGCGGCTCGTTCTGCAGCAGCGCGGAGCCGGCTGCGACGTTGCAGACCTTCTTCGCCGGGCAGCCCATGTTGATGTCGATGATCTGCGCGCCGTTGTCGACGTTGTAGCGGGCCGCTTCGGCCATCATCGCCGGATCGGCGCCGGCGATCTGAACCGCGATCGGCTCGACCTCGCCTTCGTGGTTCGCGCGCCGCATCGTCTTCGCGCTCTTCCACAGCTGCGCGTTGGACGCGACCATCTCGGACACCGCGTAACCGGCCCCCAGCCGCTTGCACAGCTGGCGGAACGGACGATCCGTCACCCCGGCCATCGGGGCGACGAACAGGTTGTTACGCAATACGTGAGGGCCGATAACGGGCATCGCAATGGCGCCGCCCGCGACACGCGCGGGCAGGGGAAGGGAAGGCGGAAAACGGGCATTTTACCGTATTCCCATGCCCCGCCGATTTGACCCGGTTTGCCTGGTGTGCCCGGAGGGGCCGTACGGTGCGCCGCGCGTCAGTTGCGCTGGCCGAACATCATCTGGCGAGCGATCGCCTTCTTGAGCGGCGGCACGAATTCGAGCGCGGTGAGCGCCGCGCCGCGCAGCAGCGGAAGCGGGCCCGAGTCGATCGTAAACAGGCGCGCCAGCGTGTCGGTCGCGCCGATCGTGAGGCGCCGGTCGAGCGCGCGGCGCGCGTTGAAGGTCGCGAGCGCGGTCGCTTCGAAGCCTTGCGCGGAGAGTGCGTCGACGAGCGTATGCGCATCGCGCAGCCCGAGGTTGAGCCCCTGGCCCGCGACCGGATGCAGCGTTTGCGCGGCGTTGCCGACGATCGCGATGCGGCCGCTCACGAGCGTTTGCGCCGCGCTCAGCCCGAGCGGGAACGACGCCCGCCCCGCGATCGCGACGAACCGGCCCATCCGCTCGCCGAATGCGGCGCCGAGCTCGCGCAGGAACGCGTCGTCGGGCAGCGCCGCGCGGCGTGCGGCCTCGTCGGGCGTGCAGCACCATACGAGCGAATACTCGGCCTGACGCGGCCCGCCGAGCGGCAGCAGCGCGAGCGGGCCTTCGTGCGTGAAGCGCTCCCACGCGACGTTCGGGCGCGGTGCCGATACCGTGACCGTCCCCACGATCGCGGTCTGCCCGTAATCGCGGCGATGCTTGCCCGTATCGGCGTGCCGTTCATGAAACAGCCCGCCTTCGGCATTGATGACGATGCGCGCGCGCAGCGTGCGTTCGCCCTGAGGGCCGTCGAGCGTCAGCGTGACGCCGTCGGCGTCCTGCTGCGGCGTGCGTGCGGTGGTCGACGTGAGCCAGTCGACGCGCGTGCCGCGCACGGCGCCCGCGAGCGCCTGCACGATCGAGCCGTAACGCACGACGTAGCCGAGCGCGGCGAGCGCGTGTTCGTCGCGGTCGATCAGCGTGCGGCCGAAATGGCCGCGTTGCGACACGTGGATATGTTCGATCGGCGTGGCGTCGGCCGGCCACGCGAGCGTGTCGAGCAGCACGCGGCTGCCGTACGATACGGCGATCGCGCGCGGGTCGTTCGCGCTCGCGGCAGGTTCGCGCGCGTCGATCAGCGCGATCGACGCATGCTGGGTCGCGCTGCGGCGTGCGAGCCAGCCGGCGAGCGCGAGTCCGACGGGGCCCGCGCCGACGATGGCGAGGTCGTAATCCGGCGTGGCCGGCGAGGAAGCGGTCGTCATCTTGATTCGTGAAACGGAGGTAACGGTCGGCGGCCGGTCATGCGTCCGCGCGCATCAGCGCCTCGATCTCGTCGGCCGCGACCGGCACGCCGCGCGTGATCAGCTCGCAGCCGTGCTCGCGCACGATCGCGTCGTCCTCGATGCGGATGCCGATGTTCCAGTACTCGGGCGGCACGTCGTCGGCCGCGCGCACGTACAGGCCGGGCTCGACGGTGAGCGTCATGCCCGGCTTCAGCGTGCGCCACGGCAGCGCGCCGTTCGCGTCGCGCGCGGCGAGCCGCTCGCGATAGTCGCCGCAGTCGTGCACGTCCATCCCGAGCCAGTGGCCGGTGCGGTGCATGTAGAAGCGCGTGTATGCGCGCTCGGCGATCACGTCGTCGACGTTCGAGAAGCGCGTTTTCGGGATGATGCCGGTATCGAGCAGCCCCTGCGCGAGCACGCGTACGGCCGCATCGTGCGGCGCCTCGAACGGCACGCCCGCGCGCGTCGCGTCGATCGCGGCCTGCTGCGCGGCGAGCACGATGTCGTACAGCGTGCGCTGCGCGGGCGAGAAGCGGCCGTTGGCCGGGAACGTGCGCGTGATGTCCGATGCATAGCCGTCGAGTTCGCAGGCGGCGTCGATCAGGATCAGGTCACCGTCCCGCGCGGCCGCGTTGCCGGCCGGGTAGTGCAGCACGCACGCATTCGCGCCGGCCGCGACGATCGACCCGTACGCGGGCGCCTGCGCGCCGTGCTTGCGGAACAGGTACAGCAGCTCGGCCTCGAGTTCGTATTCGCGGATGCCGGGGCGGCACGCCTGCATCGCGCGGCGGTGCGCGAGCGCGGAGATGTGCGCGGCGCGCATCATGATCGCGAGTTCGTGTTCGTCCTTCACGAGCCGCATGTCGTCGAGCAGCGGCGTGAGGTCGAGCAGCGCGTCCGGCGCGGCGACGCCCGTGCGTGCCTGCGCGCGCACCGCGTCGATCCAGCCGGCGAGCCGGCGCTCGAACTCGGCCGATGCGCCGAACCGGTAGTGCACGGTGCCTGCATCGGCGAGCAGGCGCGGCATCTCGGTGTCGATCACGTCGACCGCGAATGCGGCATCGAAGCCGAACGCGTCGCGCGCGGCGTCGGGCCCGTAGTGAAAGCCTTCCCAGATTTCGCGGTCGACGTTCCTGGCGCGACAGAACAGGATCGATTCCGGCGCGCCGTGCGGCGCGGCCGCGTTCAGCACGAGCACGGCATCCGGCTCGGTGAAACCCGTCAGGTAATGGAAGTAGCTGTCGAACCGGTACGGGTAGGCCGTGTCGCGGTTGCGCAGCATTTCCGGCGCGGTGGGGACGATGGCGACGCCGCCGCCCGCGGCACGCAGTGCGGCAAGCACGCGTTCACGGCGCTGGCGGTAGACGTCGACGGCGATGGCGGTATCGAGGGGCGCGTTCATTCGTGCGATTGTAGCGCCGCGCGCCGCGGTGCGTGAGTGTGGGGCCGGAAGCCGCGCCGGCCGGGCCGCGCGTGGCGGCTGTTGCAAACCATCCACAGGCCGGACGGCCGATTTTCTACCCGGCCGCGCGGGCCGGTTATGATCGGCGACAACGTATACTCGCGGCGGTTCCCTTAAAAAGGCAGATGATGAAATTAATCGGTTCGCTCAGCAGCCCGTACGTCCGAAAGGCGCGGATCGTGCTTGCCGAAAAGAAGATCGACTACAAGCTGGAGCTCGAGAACGTGTGGGCGCCGGATACGAACATTCACGCGTCGAATCCGCTCGGCAAGGTCCCGTGCCTCGTGATGGAGGATGGCGCCGCGGTGTTCGATTCCCGCGTGATCTGCGAATACGTCGATACGCTGTCGCCGGTCGGCAAGCTGATTCCGCCGTCGGGCCGCGAGCGCGTCGAAGTGCGCTGCTGGGAGGCACTGGGCGACGGCGTGCTCGACGCGGCCGTCGCGATCCGTCTCGAACACACGATGCGCGACGAAGCGCAGCGCAGCGCGAGCTGGATCGCGCGCCAACAACGCAAGATCGACGACGCGCTCGTCGCGATGTCGCAGGGTCTCGGCGGCAAGACGTGGTGCGTCGGCAATCATTACACGCTCGCCGACATCGCACTCGGCTGCGCGCTCGGCTATCTCGACTTCCGGATGCCCGAGCTCAACTGGCGCGATCGCCACCCGAACCTCGACAAGCACTTCGTGAAGCTGCAACAGCGACCGTCATTCGCCGATACGCTGCCGCAGAACTGAGCCGCGGCCCGGCCTTCACGCATTCGCCAGACGAAAGAAAAGCAAGAGCGCCCCGCGGGGCGCTTTTGCTTTTGCGGCGCGGGCCGGCCACCGTCGCAACGGGGTGGCCGTGCGCTTTACTCGATCGACGCGTACACGGCTTCGCCGAGCGTGAACGAATCGCTGCGCGCGATCGGCCACCACTTGTCGTACAGCGAGAAGCCGCAGGTCTGGCCGTCGAGCAGCGCACCGGGTTTCAGGTATTTCAGCAGTTGCGACATCAGCCGCACTTCGTGCGGCGCGACCCGCTGCACGATGTGGTGCGCGCGCAGCTCGGACGGATGCGCGAGGCCGGCCGCCTGCACGAGTTCCTGCAGCGCATGCAGCGTATTGCGGTGGAAGTTGTACACGCGCTCGGCCTTGTCGGGCACGACGAGCGCCCGCTGGCGCACCGGGTCCTGCGTCGCGACGCCGGTCGGGCAGCGGTCGGTATGGCAGTGCTGCGCCTGGATGCAGCCGACCGCGAACATGAAGCCGCGCGCCGAGTTCACCCAGTCCGCGCCGATCGCGAGCGTGCGCGCGATGTCGAACGCGGTGATGATCTTGCCGCTCGCGCCGATCTTCACGCGGTCGCGCACGCCGATCCCGACGAGCGTGTTGTGCACGAGCAGCAGTCCTTCCTGCAGCGGCACGCCCACGTGGTCGGTGAATTCGAGCGGCGCCGCGCCCGTGCCGCCTTCCGCGCCGTCGACGACGATGAAGTCGGGCACGATGCCCGTCTCGAGCATCGCTTTCGCGATCCCGAAGAATTCCCACGGATGGCCGATGCACAGCTTGAAGCCGGTCGGCTTGCCGCCGGACAGCGTGCGCAGCCGTTCGACGAATTCGAGCAGCCCGCGCGGCGTCGAGAATTCCGAGTGCGTCGCGGGCGAGATGCAGTCCTTGCCCATCGGCACGCCGCGCGTCTCCGCGATTTCCGGCGTGATCTTCGCGGCCGGCAGCACGCCGCCGTGGCCGGGCTTCGCGCCTTGCGACAGCTTCACCTCGATCATCTTGACCTGCGGATCGGCGGCCTGCTTCGCGAACTTGTCCGGGTTGAAGGTGCCGTCGTCGTTGCGGCAGCCGAAGTAGCCGGACGCGATTTCCCAGATGATGTCGCCGCCGTTCTCGCGGTGGTACTTCGACAGCGAGCCTTCGCCGGTGTCGTGCGCGAACCCGCCTTTCTTCGCGCCGAGGTTCAGCGAGCGGATCGCGTTCGCGGACAGCGAGCCGAAGCTCATCGCCGAGATGTTGAAGATCGAAATGTCGTACGGCTGCGCGCGATTCGCGCCGACGCGGATACGGAAATCGTGGTTCGGCAGCTTCGTCGGCGCGAGCGAATGGCTGATCCATTCGTGCGCGACGGCCTTCACGTTCAGTTCGGTGCCGTACGGGCGGTTGTCGGCGACGTTCTTCGCGCGCTGGTAGACGAGGCTGCGCTGCGCGCGCGAGAACGGTTTTTCGTCGGTGTCGTCCTCGACGAAGTACTGGCGGATTTCAGGCCGGATGAATTCGAACAGGAAGCGGAAGTGGCCCCACAGCGGGTAGTTCCGCAGGATCGCGTGGCGATCCTGGTTCAGGTCGTACAGGCCGAGTGCGACGAGGGCGATGGGGATGACGATCCACAGCCAGGAAAGGAGGTGGACCGACGCGAGTGCGGCCGCGGCGACGAGCAGCAGGACGGCGCACCACATCGCGAGGTAGCGTCTGGAAAGCATGGGGGACTCCGTAAGAATCTTGAGATACCGCCATGCGTACGCTGCGAAGGCGGCGCGCCGGCCACGACGGAATCGTGTTCCGCCGGGCGCGGCGTGCCGCAAGTCTAAACCGAATGGGTGTCAGCGTGCTTCGGCGAGCGCCGGCGCGTGGGCCGCCGCCGCAGCCTGACCGGGCTGGCCGGTCGCCGCGGATTCGATGATGCCGCCGCCCAGACAGATCTCGCCGTCGTACAGCACGGCCGACTGGCCGGGCGTGACGGCCCACTGCGCATCGTCGAACGCGAGCGAGAAGCGCGCCTCGCCTGCCGGGCCGGCTGCCGCGGCGTCGATCGCGGCCCGGCCTAGCGCGGCCCGACCTGTCGCGGCTCGACCGAATACGCACGCCGCATCGGCCTGCCGGTAGCGCGTCTTCGCGCCGCACGCGAAGCCGTCCGCCGGCGGCTCGCCGGCGACCCAGCTCACGTTGCCGGCGACGAGTTCGCGCGACAGCAGCCACGGATGATCGTGGCCCTGCACGACGTACAGCGTGTTCGACGCGATGTCCTTCGCGGCGACGAACCACGGCTCGCCGCTGCCGCTCTTGCTGCCGCCGAGCCCGATGCCCTTGCGCTGGCCGAACGTGTAGAACGCGAGGCCGATGTGCTCGCCGACCACCTTGCCGTCGGGCGTCTTCATCGGGCCGGGCTTCGTCGGAAGATAACGGTTCAGGAAATCGCGGAACGGCCGCTCGCCGATGAAGCAGATGCCGGTCGAATCCTTCTTCTTCGCATTCGGCAACCCGATCTGCGCGGCGATCTCGCGCACCTTCGTCTTCGGGATCTCGCCGAGCGGGAACATCGTCTTCGACAGCTGCGCCTGGTTCAGCCGGTGCAGGAAGTACGACTGGTCCTTCGTGTGATCGAACGCCTTCAGCAGTTCGAAACGCCCGTCGCGTTCGCGCACGCGCGCATAGTGGCCGGTCGCGATCATTTCCGCGTCGAGCGACATCGCGTGGTCGAGGAACGCCTTGAACTTGATCTCGGCGTTGCACAGCACGTCGGGGTTCGGCGTGCGGCCGGCCGAGTATTCGCGCAGGAATTCGGCGAACACGCGATCCTTGTATTCCGCCGCGAAGTTGACGGCTTCGACGTCGATGCCGATCAGGTCGGCCACCGACACGACGTCGATCCAGTCCTGGCGCGTCGAGCAGTACTCGCCGTCGTCGTCGTCTTCCCAGTTCTTCATGAACAGGCCGACCACGTCGTAGCCCTGTTCCTTCAGCAGCCACGCGGTCACCGACGAATCGACGCCGCCCGACATGCCCACCACTACACGGCGCTTGCTCATTTGCCGACCGCCTGACGTTCGAATGCCTCGGGGCGCGGGGCGACCGAGTGCGTGTGTACGAAATCGAGCGGAATGCGCCGCCCGGCGAGATAGTCGTCGACGCAGCGCATCACCGCGGGCGAACGATGGCGCTCGCTGCAGGCGCGCAGCTCGTCGGCCGTCATCCACAGCGTGCGGACGATGCCGTCGTCGAGCACGTGGCCCGCGACCGGTTCGCCGGCCGTGCCGCAGAACGTGAAGCGCAGGTAGGTCGCGCCGGCGCTGCCGGGGCGGTCGTAGTGCGCGAGATAGACGCCGACGAGTGCGTCGGGCGTGAACGGGTGCGCGGTTTCCTCCAGCGTTTCGCGGATCACCGCGTCGGCCAGCGTTTCGCCGGCTTCGAGGTGACCGGCCGGCTGGTTGATGCGCAGGCCCGTCGAGGTTTCTTCCTCGATCACGAGAAAGCGGCCGGCGCGCTCGACGAGCGCGGCGACCGTCACATGCGGGGTCCAGATTTCGGGTTTCATGGTTCGGCATTTTACCGGTTGCGCCCGAAGGCTGCCGGCCGTTCCGTTAGACGAATCCGACCCTTTCGGATTCGTCGGCCCCGGCGGGACATGGCGGCGCGGATCAAACCGACGTCGCATTCGAGCACGATCGTGCGGAAAGTGCTGGCGGGGCCATCGCTTTCGGTTAAAGTGCAGCGTGAACGCCGTTGCTCGTGAGCCGGTAAGTCAGCCTGTCCGGCTCGTTGCGCAGTAAAAAGATCGCAAGAAAAGAAATACTGACAATGACTGGAGGAACTGACGATGCATATTGGAGTGCCTGCTGAAACGCGGGCCAACGAGGCGCGTGTGGCCGCGACGCCGGAAACCGTGAAGAAATACGCGGCGGCCGGCCATCGGGTCAGTATCGCGAAAGGGGCCGGCACCGCGGCCAGCTATCCCGACGAAGCCTATGCGGCCGCCGGCGCCGAATTGACCGACCAGTCGGCCGCTTTCGACGCCGACCTCGTGCTGAAGGTCCAGGCGCCCACCGACGCCGAACTGCCGTCGCTCAAGCGTGGCACCGTGCTGGTCGGCATGCTCGAGCCGTTCAATGGCGAGCAGGCGGCGAAGCTCGCCGCGGCCGGCGTGACCGGTTTCGCGCTCGAGGCCGCGCCGCGCACGACGCGCGCGCAGAGTCTCGACGTGCTGTCGTCGCAGGCGAACATCGCCGGCTACAAGGCCGTGCTGGTGGCCGCGTCGCTGTATCCGCGCTTCATGCCGATGCTGATGACCGCCGCGGGTACCGTGAAGGCGGCGCGCGTGCTGATTCTCGGCGCGGGCGTCGCGGGCCTGCAGGCGATCGCGACCGCGAAGCGGCTCGGCGCCGTGATCGAGGCGTCCGACGTGCGGCCGGCCGTGAAGGAGCAGATCGAGTCGCTCGGCGCGAAATTCCTCGACGTCCCGTTCGAAACCGACGAAGAGCGCGAAGCCGCGCAGGGTGTCGGCGGCTATGCGCGCCCGATGCCGCCGTCGTGGCTCGGCCGCCAGGCCGCGCTCGTGCACGAGCGCGCGAAGCAGGCCGACATCGTGATCACCACCGCGCTGATTCCGGGGCGCCCGGCGCCGACGTTGATCTCGGTGGAGACCGTGCAGTCGATGAAGCCCGGCGCGGTGCTCGTCGATCTCGCGGCCGGCCGCGGCCCGGAATTCGACGGCCGCAAGGGCGGCAACTGCCCGCTGACCGTCGCCGACCAGGTGATCGTGCACAACGGCGTGACGATCGCCGGCTACACGAACCTCGCGTCGATGGTCGCGTCGGACGCGTCGGCGCTGTACGCGCGCAACCTGCTCGATTTCATGAAGCTGATCGTCACGAAGGAAGGCACGCTGAACATCGACCTGACCGACGACATCGTCGCCGCGACGCTGCTGTGCCGCGACGGTGAAGTCACGCGCAAATAACGGAGGAGACCATGGAAGTCATCAATCACACGGTGATCAACGTGATCATCTTCGTGCTGGCGGTGTACGTCGGCTACCACGTCGTCTGGAACGTCACGCCGGCGCTGCATACGCCGCTGATGGCCGTGACCAACGCGATCTCGGCGATCGTGATCGTCGGCGCGATGCTCGCGGCGGCGCTCACCGTCGGCGCGACCGGCAAGTTCTTCGGCACGCTCGCGGTCGCGCTCGCGGCCGTCAACGTGTTCGGCGGCTTCCTCGTGACGAGGCGCATGCTCGAGATGTTCCGCAAGAAGGAGCCCAAGCGTGTCGAGGGCGGCAAGGAGGGCGCGCGATGAGCATGAACGTCGTTACGCTGCTGTACCTCGTCGCGTCGGTGTGCTTCATCCAGGCGCTGAAGGGCCTGTCGAACCCGAAGAGCGCGCGGCGCGGCAACCTGTTCGGGATGGTCGGGATGGCCATCGCGATCCTCACGACGATCGCGCTGATCGTCAAGCAGGCCGCGTGGCTCGGCGCGAACCTGCCGCTCGGCCTCGCGCTCGTGCTCGGCGCGCTGATCGTCGGCGGCGGCGTCGGGGCATTCGTCGCCGCGCGCGTCGAGATGACGAAGATGCCGGAACTCGTCGCGGCGATGCACTCGCTGATCGGTCTCGCGGCCGTGTGCATCGCGTATGCGGTGGTGTCGGAGCCGGAAGCGTTCGGGCTCGTGCCGCAGGACGCGGTGTCGTCGAGCTTCATCCCGTACGGCAACCGCGTCGAGCTGTTCATCGGCACGTTCGTCGGCGCGATCACGTTCTCCGGTTCGGTGATCGCGTTCGGCAAGCTGTCGGGCAAGTACAAGTTCCGGCTGTTCCAGGGCGCGCCGGTCGTGTACGCGGGCCAGCACCTGATCAACCTGATGCTCGCGATCGCGATGCTCGGCTTCGGCATCCTGTTCTTCATCACGCAGGCGTGGCTGCCGTTCATCATCATGACGGCGATCGCGTTCGTGCTCGGCGTGCTGATCATCATCCCGATCGGCGGCGCGGACATGCCGGTGGTCGTGTCGATGCTGAACTCGTACTCGGGCTGGGCCGCGGCCGGCATCGGCTTCTCGCTGAACAACGCGATGCTGATCATCGCCGGTTCGCTGGTCGGCTCGTCGGGCGCGATCCTGTCGTACATCATGTGCCATGCGATGAACCGCTCGTTCTTCAACGTGATCCTCGGCGGGTTCGGCGGGGAAGCGGCGGCCGGCGGCGCGGGTGGCGCGCAGGAGCAGCGGCCGGTGAAGTCGGGTTCGGCCGACGACGCGGCGTTCATGCTCGGCAACGCGGAATCGGTCGTGATCGTGCCGGGTTACGGGCTCGCCGTCGCCCGTGCGCAGCACGCGCTGAAGGAGCTGACCGACAAGCTGGTCGAGAAGGGCATCGACGTGAAGTACGCGATCCACCCGGTCGCCGGGCGGATGCCGGGGCACATGAACGTGCTGCTCGCGGAAGCGGAGGTGCCGTACGAGATCGTGCACGAGATGGAGGACATCAACGGCGAATTCGGCCAGGTGGACGTGGTGCTCGTGCTCGGCGCGAACGACGTCGTGAACCCGGCGGCGAAGAACGATCCGAAATCGCCGATCGCGGGGATGCCGATCATCGAGGCGTACAAGGCGCGCACGGTGATCGTCAACAAGCGCTCGATGGCGGCCGGCTACGCGGGCCTCGACAACGACCTGTTCTACATGGACAAGACGATGATGGTGTTCGGCGATGCGAAGAAGGTCATCGAGGACATGGTGAAGGCCGTCGAGTGACGACAGGGCAGCGCGCCGGCTGCGTTCATGACGGAGCGAATGCGGTCGTGCGCATGCCATGACATGTGCAATGCAGGGGGCGCACGTATTGGCCCCCGCCGCGCAGCGCTAGCGCGCTTTTGTCAGCCGATCGGAAAGCGCGTCGAGTTCCCGACTGTGGAAGAGGTCGATGCACTTCATCGTATTGAACGACGCTGGAATCGATCCGCTGTATTGTCGTTCGACATACCGTTGCGTGAGCGCGCGGAGCGCGTCGCAGGCCTCGATTGGCTGATCGCCGAATTCCAGATAGGCGCTTGCGGTGGCATTGGCGTCGTCACGATCGCGGGTATCGTGCGCGATCCCGGCCAGGCAAACGCTGAGTGCCCAGTTCTTCAGCAACGTTTTTTGCGAATGCTGTTCGACAGCATGGCGAGCATCGGGGGCCGCGACCGTGGCTTGGGGTGCGGCCGTGACGGGGCCGATTGCGAGAGCCATCGCGAGCGCGAGCAGCGGGTCTTGCAGCGCAATACCCATATCGATGCGGTTTCCGGAATCCGTGTCCCGACTTCATCGACTGAAACTTTGACTCTCATGAAGGCGTGCCATCCACTGGAGAATGGCGGTCTCGACATGTTGTTAATCCAATCGGAATTGACTGAGAGGCGCGAGCCGATTCCTCAAATCCTCAGGATCATGGGCGGATCGTGCCGTGAAAAAATCGACAAGCAAGCTCGATTGTGCGCAGTGCTGACGATTCAGAAAATGGGACGTGTATGGAAAATCTCGCCGGTTTCGTTGATTGTGCGACGAACGGTTCCGTCCGACCGCTACGTTCCAAGAAGCGGTCGGTACGGAAATTCGAATGAAAACGAGAGAGATTCGAAAGTGACGGCGCCGATTTTCCCGGCGCCGTTTTCCATCCCGCGGCGGCCCGATGCGTCACTTCATCGGCGCTTCCGCGATCCGCATGTAGTCGGCGATCCGACGGCCTTCCATGTCCGGAAACTGCTCGTGCACGGTGATGTCGCCCATCCGCGCGATGTCGAAGGTGCGGAAATCGCCGCGCAGCTCGCACCACGCGCCGATCGTCCAGCGCCCGCCCCAGTAGACGAGCCCGAGCGGCCATACGCGGCGCTGCGAATGCGCGCCGAGCCGGTCGCGATAGGCGAAGCTGACGATGTGGCGCGTGTCGATCGCCTGGTGGATCGCGTCGACCTTCGCGCAAAACGTCTCGTCGATGTGGAACGACGGCGCGAACACGGGCAGCCGGTCGAGCGCCGTGCGCTTGTCGGCCGGCATCGCCGACGCGATTTTCGCGAGCGCCGAGCGCGCGCCGCTCGCGAAGCGCGCACCGCCCCAGGTTTCGAGCATCCGCGCGCCGGTGGCGAGCGCCGCCAGCTCCTCGGCCGTGAACGTGAGCGGCGGCAGGCTCGCGTTGCGGTTCAGCCGGTAACCGATGCCGGCTTCGCCTTCGATCGGCACCCCTGACAGTTGCAGGTCGCGCACGTCGCGATAGACCGTGCGCGGCGACACCGACAGCCAGTCGGCCAGTTGCTGCGCGGTCGTGAGACGACGCCCGCGCAACAGCTCGGCGATCTGGAACAGACGGTCGGCACGGCGGGTCATGACGGCACCTCGATTCCTCTGGCTACGGGGACTTCGCGATGATAGCGCCGCGCCGGTCCGCTGACCGCTGCGCTCAGTGGCATTTCGGCGCGTGCAGGCCGACGCGGTTGCCTTCCGTGTCGATCAGGTAGCCGACGTAGCCGTAGTTGTTCGGCAGCTCGACGACCGAGCCCTGCACGACGCCGCCCGCGCGCTTCGCGCGTTCGAGCGCGGCGACGACCGATTCGCCGGCGTTCAGGTAGACGAGCACGCCGTTCGCGCTCGGCTTGATCTGCTGCGGATCGAACACGATGCTGCCGCCCGTGCTCGACGCTTCGTGATCGAACATCGCCATCGGCACGCCGCCGATGACCTCGCGCTGCAACGTGGTTTGCAGCACGGTTTCGTAGAAGCGGATCGCACGGTCGAAATCGAGGGACGGAATGTCGAACCACGCGATCGCGCGTTCCAGAGTTGCGGTTGCAGTTGCGGACGTCATGACGAGCTCCTTGTTGTTCGGGTTGTTCTGGACGGAAACCAGCCTTGCATTGCGCCGGGATTGCAGTGTGAGCGGGGGCTCCTGACAGCGTGCTGTCAGTAGTGATGGCGGTGCTGACAAAAGGGCCCCGTCGACCGCATCGGCGGCGTGCGCCCGGGCGGCGGCGCGTACGGGGCCGGGCGGGCGGAGCGGGCGCGGCCCCGCTTGCATCGGTGCCGCGCAAAACAAAACGCCCGGCGGATGCCGGGCGTCATCGGAGTGTCAGCAGGCGGCAGCGGCCGCCGCGACGTTCGCGCGAGTTCGGCGCGTCAGGGTCAGGCGTCGCCTTCCTGCGCGGCCGGGCGCGCCTTCACGCTGCCTGCGATCAGGTCGAAGCGGAACAGCCGGCATTCGAGCGCGCCGTTGAACAGCGGCGTCTTGGCCGATTCGCGCAGCCGCAACTGGCCCGGCAGCGAACGGTCGGACGTCAGCAGGAACGCCTGCCAGCCCGTGAAGCGCTGCTTCAGCGCATCGCCGAGCGCGTTGAAGAACTCGCTGTCCGGCGCGTCGGTGTGCGTGCGGCGGAACGCGTCGTCGTTGCCGCGGTTGCGGCCGGTCTCGCGCACCTCGCCGCGCGCGCTGCGGCCGCGCACTTCGATCCGCTCGCCGTACGGCGGGTTCGCGAGAAGGATGCCCGGCCCGTCGCACGGCGGCGTCATCCCGCGCGCGTCGACCTGCTTGAGCCACACCGACGGCACGCCCGCGCGCTCGAGGTTCGCGCGTGCCTTCTCGAGCATGTCGCCGGAGATGTCGCTGCCGTACACGCCGAGCGCTTCGCCGCGCTGGGCCCGCGCCGCGCGCTTCGCGTCGAGCGCCGGCACCTTCAGCCCCTGCCACGCGGTGATGTCGTACTGCTTGAGCTTTTCGAAGCCGAACCGGCGCTCGACGCCCGGCGCCACGCCGAGCGCGATCTGCGCGGCTTCCGCGAGGAACGTGCCGCTGCCGCACATCGGGTCGTACAGCGCGGTGCCGGGCTTCCAGCCCGTCAGCCGCAGGATGCCGGCCGCGAGGTTCTCGCGCAGCGGCGCCGCGCCCTTGTCGAGGCGCCAGCCGCGCTTGAAGAGCGGCTCGCCCGACGTGTCGAGGTACAGCGTGCATTCGCCCGCGGTCAGGAACGCGAACACGCGCACGTCCGGCGCACCGGTGTCGATGCTCGGGCGCGAGCCGGTTTTCTCGCGCATCCGGTCGCAGATCGCATCCTTCACGCGCAGTGTCGTGAATTCGAGGCTCTTCAGCGGCGACTTGATCGCGGTGATGTCGATGCGCAGCGTCTGCGTCGACGCGAACCAGCGTTCCCACGGCTGCTCGAGCGCGAGCGCGTAGACGTCCTGCTCGTTGCGGTACGGGCCGTGCGCGATCTTCAGCAGGATCCGGCTCGCGATCCGCGAATGGAGGTTGGCGGCCATGCCGGCGGCCCAGCCGCCGCTGAAATGGACGCCGCCCGGCACCTGCGCGCCCGCGGTGAACGGCGCGCCGTTCAGGTGGCGGCCGGCGATTTCGGCCAGCTCGGCGGCAAGCGCCGCTTCGAGGCCGCGCGGGCAGGGGGCGAAGAATTCGAACAGGGTGGGCGAGGACATAAGGCGGGTGAGGACGTGCAAAAGTCCACTATTGTACGCGGCGCGGGCGACCGGGGCCGGCGTTTCGGCGCGGCGGCGCCGGCGCAACCGCCGTTCGCGCGCGCCGGCAGGGGCGGCGAGGCGGGGGGCGGCCGGGCGCCGCCGCCTCGCCGCCGGTCAGTGCGCGCCCGGCTGGCCGACGCGCGTGCTCGGATTGCCGGCCGGCCAGAACAGCGCCAGCGGATTCGACAGCATCGTGCGGACGATCGCCGCGACGAGCGCGCGCACCTTGGTCGGGCGCAGGCTGCGCGAGCGCACGGCCATCGTGAACGCGAGCGCGAAGCTCACGAGCACGTTGAGGATCGCCATGCTCAGCACGCCGGCGGCGGCCCACCACAGCTCGGGTGTGCCGAGCGCACCCTTGCCCAGTACGCCGAGCGCGACGCCGATCGAGCCGGCCGACAGCGTCACGTGCCGCACCTCGAACGGGAACATGAACACGGTGACGATCGCCGGAACGAGGCCGAGCATCAGGCCGAGACCGACGTTCGCGACCACGCCGGCGACGTTCGACCGGCAGAAGTGCGCGAGCTTCGCGGCGCCGGCCGCGCCGAGCGTGAGGCGCAGCCGGCGGTTGTACGTGAGCGCGTCGCCGACCCGGTGCAGCACGAACCAGTTGTCGGCCCAGCCCGCGAGCAGGCTCGACGCCCACAGCAGCACGCCCGTCAGCGCCGCGTAGAACGGCGTCGGGCCCAGCAGCGAGAACGAATGCAGCGTCGCGTGCGCCTTCTCCGGCGAAATCACGTTCGTGTGCAGCACGTTGGCCGCGAACAGCTGCACGAGCAGGCACACGGGCAGCACGACGAGCACGTTGCCGGAAATCGCGGCCGCCTGCGTGCGGATCAGCGCGATCACCGATGCGACGAACGCCTTCACGCCTTCGTCGTGGCCGGTGTCGTCGAGCTCGCGCGCGAGCGTCGGCGCGGTCATCGCGGGCTGCTTGGTCGCGAGCGTGAAGTGCAGGAAGTGCATCAGCATGAAGCTGGCCGCGTAGTTGATGCCCGCGAGCAGCCCTTCGAGCATCGACTGCAGGTGCGCGCCCGTGATCGCGAACTTCACGCACACCGTCGCGACGGTGACGAGGCCGCCGCCCGCGGCCATCCGCAGCATCTTCAGGTACTCGGCGCGGCCGCGCGAGATGTAGTGTTCGCCGGTGTCCGCGTTGGTCTCGACGAGCTTGCGCGCGAACAGCGAGAAGTTGCTGCGCACGAGGTGCGCGACGCTCTGGCTGTTCTGGTTCGCGTCGACGAGCTCCGCCGTCAGGTGCGCCATTCCGTGCAGGTCGTCGCGCGCCATCCACGCGTTGAGCAGCGTTTCCGCGCGCAGGATGCGCATGCGCATCCGCTCGACCTGGAACACGATGTCGACCGACACGCCGTTGCGGTACAGGTGCGCGAACACGTCGTCGACGGCGATCCGGCATTCGTCGAGCAGCACGCGCAGGTAGTTCACCTCGTGCAGCAGCTTGCTCGGGTCGCCGCCGTCCTCGACGGCCGCATGCGCGGTCTCGACCGCGAGCATCGCGCGCGTCAGGCGGTAGAACGGCTGCGATTCGAGCGGCTGGCGTTCCAGCGGCTTGCGCGCGTCGTCGTCGGACAGCCGGCTGCGCACCGTCTGCGACAGGCCCGTCGAGCTGATCTGGCAGGTCAGGTTGTGCAGCGCGGCCAGCAGGTCGCGCGAGAACGAGCCGGGCTCGTGGCGCTCTTCGTCGGTGACGTCGAACGACAGCAGTTGGGCGAGGCGCGCGAGCAGGTCGTCGGGCAGCGCGTCGATCCATTTCGCGTCCTCGGGCGCGGGGAACATCAGCGTGAACAGCGCCGACAGCTCGCGGCGGTTCGGCGCGGGCGGGATCAGCGACGAGTCGATCCGCTCGAACAGCGCGCCGAAGAAGCCCGAATGCACGGGCATGCCGGCGTCGCACAGCAGCGAGATGCCGTCGCACTCGCGCAGGATGCCGCGCAGGATGCGCGCGGCGTGCGCTTTCCACGCGGGGTTGCGATCGAGCACATGGAACAGGTAGCGCAGCCGCGCATGGGCCGGATACGCGCGCGTGTCGGCGTCGCGCGCGGCCGGCGCGTCCTGCACCGTGCCGTTGCGGCGCAGCCAGTGCGCGAGCTCGATCAGCCATTCGCTGCGCTCGGCGTACGACGCGTCGGCGTCGGCGTGCGCGAGCAGCGCATCGAGCTGGTGACCGGCATTGCGCGACGCGCGCCACTTCTTGATCAGGGTCGTCAGGGAACGAAACATAAACGGAATAGCGAAAGCCCGGGACGGGCGGGTTCGGGATGCCGGCCGGGAAAACGGCGCGGCGCCGGTGAGCACGGGTGAGACGGGGCCGGTGGCCGGACGACGCGCGGCGACCCGCGATGCGGCTGCCCCGCCGCGGTGCACGCGATTCGCGTGCGGGCGCCGGGAGGCACGGCGGTCGGGCTGAACGCGGCCCGGCGCCGCTGGCTGGCGCGCACGACTAACGGCGCAAGCCTGAAAGTGCGTAGGATCGTCAATCGGGCCGGAAAACGCAAGCCGACCGCTTGGCATGGCGCGGGTTCCGCCGGCTTTGACAAAGAATGTAAATGGCCGTCCGGCCGTGGGGCGCGGTAAGCGAGGGCGGCTGCGGCGGCATGCTGCCGGCGTTCGGCGTTCGGCTTTCGGCGTGTGCGACCGGACGCGCCGCGCCGGGCGACACCGCGCACGCGAACGCCGCGCCGTGTCGAACGTTCGCGCCCGTGCCGCCTGCGTTCGCTTATGCGCCCGACTTGCCCGTCGTGCCGGCGTCGCCGCCGGACGTCGGGTTGGCCGGACACGGCACGACCGGCGCGGCGGCCGTCTTGCCGCCGGCAGCCGGCGCGGCCGCCGCGCCGCCGCGAGCGGCCATCGCGCGCACGCCGGCCGCGGCCTGCGTCGCAATCACGTCGAGCGCGCGCCGGTGGCCGGCGACGAGCGCGTCGTAGCCGTCGGCGACCGGTTCCGCGACGCTCGTGCGGCAGGTCATCACGGCCTGCGTGGCGAGCGAGCGCACGCTCCACACGGCGTCGAGCGCGGCGCGCTTGCCCGGCCACGACTCGAAGCGCTGCACGTTCACGCTGATCCGGTATACGGGCACGCCGGCCGGATACGCGGAATTCGCGACGTCGATCGTGCCGAGCTGCGCGGCGAGATCGTCCGACAGCGCGCGGCGGATCTCGTCGGCGGGCGGCGACGCCCAGCGTTCCTGCTCGAGCACGTCGACCTGCGCGGCGTTCTTCTGCACGACCAGCTGGTTCTTCGCGACCTGCTCGGGCACGCCGACCGACGGCACCTCGATCAGGAACGCCGGGTTGGCCGGCGCGGTGCGCAGCGGCGCCGCGGCGTCGGCCGGGCTGAGCGTGTAGAACCGCGCGGGCGGCGAGCTGCACGCGGCGAGCGCGAGTGCGGCGAGTGCTGCCGCCGCGCCGCTCGCGAAACCGTTCACGCGTTTCGTCGTCATGGTTGATCTCCTGGCTTGCCCTTGAGCAGCGATTCGGGGTGGCGCTCGAGATAATCGGCGAGCGCGTTCAGCGATTGCAGCGTGCGCGTGAGCTCCTTCAGCGCGCCGCGCACGTCGGACTGCAGCGGTGAATCCTGCTGCAGCGTCGCCTCGGCGGTCGAGAAGGTCTGCTTCGCGGCCGACAGCGTGTCGCGCGCTTGCGGCGCGACCTGCGTGTCGAGCTGCTTGAACAGCTTGTCGGCGTTCGCGAGCGCGCTGTTCAGGTTCGCGCCGATCTGGTCGAACGGCACCTTGTCGAGCTTCTTCGCGATGTCGGCGACCTGTAGCTGCAGCTCGTCGAGCGTATTCGGCACGGTCGGCAGCTCGAGCGGCTGGCGGGCCGTGTCGATCTTCGCGGCCGGCGCCTTCGGGAAGAAGTCGAGCGCGACGTACAGCTGGCTCGTCAGCAGGTTGCCGGTGCGCAGCTGGCCGCGCAGCCCGTGCTGGACGAGCCGCTCGACGATCTCGCGGCGCGCCGGTTCGCCCTTGCTCTCGATCGTCTCGCGGAAGCGGCGGCCGAGGCGTTCCGGATACACATTCATCGTCACCGGCATCAGGAAGTTCTTCGTCTTCGGATCGAAGTCGATGCCGATGTTCGTCACCTCGCCGAGCACGATGCCGCGGAAGTCGACCGGCGCGCCGACGGCGAGCCCGCGCAGCGACTGGTTGAAGTTCATCACGACCTGCAGCGGCTGGCCGTCCGGGTCGCGCATCGCGTCGCCTTCGTCGGAGCCGAGACGGAACGTCGTGTTGTTCGGCGCGGTCGTGCCGGTGCCCTGGTTCGGCGGCGTCTGGAACGCGATGCCGCCGAGGATCACCGTCGCGAGCGACTGCGTGTTCAGCTTCAGGCCGCTCGAATCGAGCCGCAAGTCGACGCCGCTCGCTTGCCACCACCGCGTGTTCATCCCGATGTACTGGTCGTACGGCGCATTGACGAACACGTTGAACGTGACGCCCGTGCCGTCCTTGTCGAGCGAGAAGCCGACCACCTGGCCGACCTGCACGCGGCGGTAGTAGACCGGCGAGCCGATGTCGACCGAGCCGAGCGAATCGCCGCGCAGCACGTACTGCGTGCCTTTCTGGTCGCCCGTGACGGCGGGCGGCGTCTCGAGGCCCGTGAAGTCGGTCAGCGTGTCCTGGCCGTGGCCGGCGTCGACGCCGATGTATGCGCCGGACAGCAGCGTGCCGAGCCCCGACACGCCGGTCGCGCCGACGCGCGGCCGCACGATCCAGAAGCGCGAGCCCTTGACGGCGAAGTCCTCGGCTTCCTTCTTGAGCTGCACCTGGACCAGCACGCGCGACAGGTCCTTCGACAGCTTGATCGTCTTGACCATGCCGATCTCGACGTCCTTGTACTTGACCTGGGTCTTGCCCGGCTCGAGCCCTTCGGCGCTGTGGAAGCTGATCGTGATCTCCGGGCCGCGCTCGCGCACGGACTTGATCACGAGGCCGATGCCGATCAGCGCGGCGATCAGCGGCACGAGCCAGACGAGCGACGGCAGCCAGCCGCTTTTCGTCGAGATCGCCGGATCGGGCGGCCGGGGCGCGTCTTGCTGCGGGCCTTGTGGATTATTCATGGTGATTCCCTGAGGTTTCGACTGGATCCCAGATCAGGCGGGGATCGAACTGCATCGACGCGAGCATCGTCAGGATCACGACCGAGCCGAACGCGAGCGCGCCGGGGCCGGCCGTGATGACGGCGAGCGAACGGAAATGGACGAGCGCGACGGTCAGCGTCACGACGAAGATGTCGAGCATCGACCAGCGGCCGATGCGCTCGACGATCCGGTACAGGCGCGTGCGCTGCAGCGGCCGCCAGGCGGCGCGGCGCTGCGCACTCGTCACGAGGATCGTCAGCACGCCGAGCTTGAGCATCGGCACCAGAATGCTGGCGACGAACACGACGACGGCGAGCGGCCAGTCGCCGGACGTCCAGAAATAGATGACGCCGCTCATGATCGTGTCCTGCTGCGACCCGACGATCGACGACGTGCGCATGATCGGCAGCAGGTTCGCCGGAATGTACAGGATCGCGGCCGCGAGCAGCAGCGCCCACGTGCGCATGATGCTGTTCGGCGTGCGCACGTGAAGCGCGCTGCCGCAGCGCGCGCAATGTGCGTGCGGCTGGTCGATCGTCTGCACGAGCCCGCATGCGTGGCAGCTGGCATAACCCTCGCGGGCGGCGGTCGGCGTGGGGCTCGTCATCGGCGGGGCGCGTCCGGCAGCGGCGCGGCGGCGTCGGGCCGCCCGGGCGCGCGGCCGGCGCGCAGGTCGTCGGCGATGTCCCATACCGTACGCGGGTCGAACATCAGCACGACGGCGGTCATCAGCGTGAGCGCGCCGAACGCGAACAGCGCCGCATCGGGCACGACGCGCGCGAGGCTCACCATCTTCACGATCGTGACTACGATGCCGAGCATGAACACCTCGATCATCCCCCACGGCCGCACGAGCTGGATCGTGCGCAGCACGAGGTTCAGGCCCGGCGGCACGACGCCGCGGCGGATCGGCAGCAGCACGTAAAGCAGCGCGGCCATCTCGACGAGCGGGAACAGCACGGTCGAGCAGAACACCATCACGCCGACGGCCGCCATGTCCTGATGCCACAGCGTGTCGATCGCGCCGATCAGCGTCGTCTGCACGCGCGTGCCGTTCAGGTCCATTTCCAGGATCGGGAACGCCTGCGCGATGATGAAGGTGACGAGTGCCGCGACCGCGAGCGCGGTGATGCGCTCGATCTGCGTGGTGCTGTTGCGATAGAGCAGCGCGTCGCAGCGCGGACAGCGCGCGATCTCGCGACCGTGAAGACGCGGTTTATGCAACAGTGCGTCGCATTCGTGGCAGGCAATCAGGTCGTATCGTTGCATGGAAAAGGCGGTGTTGCGGCGGCTCGGGGACGCGTCGACGGGGCCGGAACCCGCGCCAATCTTACCAAAAGGGCTTTTTCGATGGGTCAAGGATCGTGTGCTGCGTGACCGATCGGTAACATGACGGGAAGCCGTCAGCCGGCTGGCGCGCCTGTCCTCAGAGTCCGCGCGCGTCAAAAGGTTGCGGTAGCATGGCGCCCTTGACATGCGTCGGACGAATTTACCGGCGCTGCCGTTCGCTGAACTGAGGAACCCACGATGGCATCGAAATCCCCGCCGGCCGTGCCGGCACGCTACGCGCATACCGCGATCGCGCTGCACTGGCTGATCGCACTGCTGATCGTCTGCGGCTTCGCGCTCGGCTGGGTGATGACGGACATCCCCGGCTTCACGCCGACCAAGCTGAAGTACTTCTCGTGGCACAAGTGGATCGGCGTGACGGTGTTCGCGCTGGCCGTCTTGCGCGTGCTGTGGCGTGCGACCCACGTGCCGCCGCCGCTGCCGGGCGACACGCCGGCGTGGCAGCGCGCGGCGTCGCACGGCGTGCACATGCTGCTGTACGTGCTGATGATCGTGATCCCGGCGACGGGCTACCTGTACAGCTCGGCGTCGAACATCCCGGTCGTCTATCTCGGCATCGTGCCGCTGCCGCGCCTGATCGACCCCGATCCGGCGCTCAAGGAAACCTTCAAGACGCTGCACGTGACTTTGAATTACATTCTGCTTGCGCTCGTTTCGCTGCACGTGCTCGCGGCGCTCAAGCACCAGTTGTTGGACCGCGACGGCCTGCTGTCGCGCATGCTTCCCTTTGCCAAATGAAGGATCCCATGAAAGTGTCTTTCTCCCGCTCCATGCTGACCGCGTTCGCCGCGGCGGCGCTTGTCGCGTCGGGCGCGGCGCATGCCGACGTCGATCTCGCGAAGAGCAAGGTGTCCGCCGTGTCGAAGCAGATGAACGTGCCGACCGAAGGCGCGTTCAAGAAGTTTTCCGCGCAGGTGAAGTTCGACCCGGCCAAAGCCGCGCAGGGCAGCGCGCAAATGACGATCGACGTCGCGAGCTTCGACCTCGGCGACAAGATGTACAACGACCAGGTCGCCGGCAAGGACTGGTTCGACGCGAAGACCTATCCGCAGGCGACCTTCGTGTCGTCGGCGATCGCGCCGGCCGGCGGCAACAAGTACAACGTGACCGGCAAGCTGACGATCAAGGGCAAGGCCGAGACTGTCACGGTGCCTGTCACGGTCGCGCAAAACGGCGCGACGCAGACGTTCGACGGCGTGCTGCCGATCAAGCGTTCGGCCTTCAACGTCGGCACCGGCGAGTGGAAGGACACGTCGATCGTCGCGGACGAAGTGCAGATCAAGTTCCATCTCGTCGCCACGAAGTAAGCGGCAGGTTGCCGCCTCAACTGAATGCCGCGCGAGGGCGCGGCGCCGTTTCCAGGAGAAAAAGTTTGAAAAAGCATCTGATCATCGCCGCAGGCGCGCTGGCCGCTTCGCTGTCGTTCTCGGCCTTCGCCGAAAGCGCAACGTACCAGTTCGACCCGAGCCACACGTACCCGAGCTTCGAGGCCGACCATTTCGGCGGCCTGTCGGTCTGGCGCGGCAAGTTCGACAAGTCGAGCGGCACCGTGACGCTCGATCGCGCGGCGAAGACCGGCACGGTCGACGTGACGACCGACATCGCGTCGATCCACACGGGCAGCGCGAAGCTCGACGAGCACCTGCAGACGGCCGAGTTCTTCGACGTGGCGAAGTTCCCGCAGGCGAACTACAAGGGCACGATCAAGTTCGACGGCGACAAGCCGGTGTCGGTGGTCGGCAACCTGACGCTGCATGGCGTCACGAAGCCGCTCACGCTGAAGATCGATTCGTTCAAGTGCATGCCGCACCCGATGCTCAAGCGTGAAGTGTGCGGCGTCGACGCGGTCGGCGAATTCAGCCGCGACGATTTCGGCCTCGACTACGGCAAGCAGTACGGCTTCAAGATGAAGACGAAGCTGCTGATCACGGCCGAAGCCGTCAAGCAGCAGTAATATTCCCCGACGCGGCCGGCCATCGCGCCGGCCCCCCGCGGGCAAACCGCCGCGCTCCCGTTACCGGGGCGCGGCGGTTTTTTTGCGCGCCTATAATCGCCCGAACGTCGCATGTGGCCATGCGGCGCCGGGCAGGCCGACGGCGCGACGTCGGCCGCCTCGAACATCGAACAGAACGTACAACGACAAGGAGATCGCCGATGCATGCCGTCACGCAGTCCAGCTCCATGGCTTCGTCGCCGCGCGTCTGGCGCGCGGTGGTCGCCGCGTCGATCGGCAACGCGCTCGAGTGGTTCGATCTCGTCGTCTACGGCTTTTTCGCGGTGACGATCTCGAAGCTGTTCTTCCCGGCCGGCAACGACACCGTGTCGCTGCTGCTCACGCTCGGCACGTTCGGCGTGTCGTTCTTCATGCGGCCGCTCGGCGCGATCGTGCTCGGCGCATACGCCGATCGCGCGGGCCGCAAGGCCGCGCTCACGCTGTCGATCCTGCTGATGATGGCCGGTACGCTCGTGATCGCGGTGCTGCCGACTTACCAGACGATCGGCGTCGCGGCGCCGCTGATCCTCGTCGCCGCGCGGCTGATGCAGGGCTTCTCGGCGGGCGGCGAGTTCGGCAGCGCGACCGCGTTCCTCGCCGAGCATGTGCCCGGGCGGCGCGGTTTCTTCGCGAGCTGGCAGGTCGCGAGCCAGGGGCTCACGACGCTGCTCGCGGCCGGCTTCGGCACCGTGCTGAACGCGCAGCTCACGGCGGACCAGATGGCTGCGTGGGGTTGGCGCGTGCCGTTCTTCTTCGGGCTGCTGCTCGGGCCGGTCGCGTACTACATCCGCGCGAAGGTCGACGAGACGCCCGAATTCCTCGCGGCCGAAAGTACCGCGAGCCCGCTGCGCGATACGTTCGCGTCGCACAAGGCGCGGCTCGTCGCGGCGATGGGCGTGGTCGTGCTGGGCACCGTCGCGACCTATCTCGTGCTGTTCATGCCGACCTACGGCGTGAAGCAGCTCGGCCTCGCGCCGTCCGCCGCATTTGCCGCGATTCTCGTCGTCGGCGTGATCCAGATGGCGTTCGCGCCGCTCGTCGGCCACTGGTCGGATCGCTACGGCCGCGTGCATGTGATGATCGCGCCGGCCGTCGGCATTCTCGTGCTGATCTATCCGGCGTTCGCGTATCTGGTCGCGCATCCGGGTTTCGGCACGCTGATCGCGCTGCAGGTGCTGCTCGCGTTCCTGATGACCGGCTATTTCGCGGCGCTGCCGGGGCTGTTGTCCGAGGTGTTTCCGGTGCAGACGCGCACGACCGGGATGTCGCTGGCGTATAACGTCGCGGTGACGATCTTCGGCGGCTTCGGGCCGTTCATCATCGCATGGCTGATCAAGACGACCGGGATGAAGACCGCGCCGAGTTTCTACCTGATGTTCGCGGCCGTGCTGAGCCTCGTGGCGCTGGTGGTGCTGCGGCGGCGGTTCGGGTTCCGGTGAGGCTTGGGTGAGGCGGGCGGTGGTTTTTATGTGCTGCCAACCATGCCGCCATGCGCCGCCTTTTTCGGCTGGTGATGTTTCAGCGATTGCCCCTGGCTCGGAATGAGCCTTACAAAATTCAGTCACGTCTTATGGCGATTTTGTCCCGTGCTTTGTAGAGTCTTGCGGGATATCTCGCACACCACCCGGCAATTGACCGGAAAGGACTGATATGGCGATTCAAGCACCAGCGAAGACAGGTTTCGAGAAATGGCAGGACGGCATTGACAAGGCGGCCGGAGATGCCAAATGGGATTCCTGGGATTGCGAAATCCGGATGGCAGTTGATGAGTACAACCGTCATCTTTCCGGGATAGCTGGGTATAGGCCGTTGGATTGGCAGCTTGTCAAGGCAATGTTATGGGTCGAATCCGGTCCGGCTAACTCGGAATGGAACATCAGGCCGATGCGCATCGGCGTTCCTGGCGATCCAGGGCTGTCATCCTTGCTGTCGGGAAACGAGGGTGGCGACTTGATTCTGCCACCGGCCTGGAAGGGACAACTGACGATGGGGTCGGTCCGAAGCATGCCGGCACATAACATTCGTGCGGGGATCGGTTACTTGCTGATGAAAACGGCTCATTATGAGTACCGCAGCGTGTCGAACGTCGATGTCAAAATCTATGAGGTCATCGTTAAGCCAGGCGATAACCTCGACAAGATTGCAAAGGCGCAAGCAAGCACAGTAGATACGCTGAGAAAGTTCAATCCGACCGCTGCCGTTCTACGACCTGGGCAGACGTTGAAGTATCAGAAAGCGTCTGTGCAACGCGTCATCACAAGCTGGCGACAGATCTCCACAACGTTGATAGCACAACGCTATAACGGAGGAGGCGATTTCAATTACGCGGCAAAACTCGACTATGCATTGAAGGCGATGCAGAAAAGGACGGGGGCGATATGCGCAGAATAGTATTTTTAGTTGCAGCTGTTGCCTTTCCGCTCGTTTCGATAGCTGCCTCGCATACTTCGGTTCAGAGCGAGCGCGAACTGCGCGGCGAATGCTCGAATGGAGTGACTGGCGTAAGAGAGTGTTTGCAGCGGAAGCAGGAGGACAGTGAGGTCGAGCTGAGGCGTGCCGAAGAAAAGGTGCGTAATGCGTTTGCCAAGTGGGATGAGGACTCCAAGTTCATCAGTCTGGCCACGACAAGGCTGGCCGCGTCGAAGAAAGCTTTCGTGAAATACCGTGAAGCGCAATGCGCATTCGCCTCGGCATTGGGCGGGGGCGCCATTGGCAATGCGCTTGAGATGAGGAGGCTAGCCTGTGTTGCAGAACTCAATAACAGGCGCGCCGCGCAACTACGCGACGCGGTGTCTGACTTGCCACTGAAGTAGCGCGCATGAATTGGCGCGTGCTCATGGTCTTGGCGGCGTCCACCTCTCCTGGCGGTGTCTGGAGTGCGACAGTCGCTGCCGACAACGCTTTTACAGGCAACTTCCAGGGAACCGGCAGAGCCTGTTCGGGTGCACTCTATGTACGCGCTAAGACGATCGAGTGGAATTCAAGCTACAGCATCTGCAAGTCGTCCCCCTACGAAATTCTGGAGAAGAAATTCGATGGCGACCAGGAGCGAATAGTCTTTCGTTTGAAGAATCGCAGTAGTCGATGCCGTTACTCTGTCGTAGAAGTTGAGCGAGCAAGCGGCTACAACTGGAACGTGAGCGGCTACCAATCTTTGGAAGGGTTTCGGAAAAGAGATTTACCGGAATGGAGTAATTCACCGTTACCAGAAAGGCAAATATTGTCGTGCTCGATGACCGGGCCAGATTGAGTTGGAAGCCGGAATCATGTAGACGGATTACCTTCCGATTCGCAGACCGGCTTCGCCGGCATCGACCATGGTTTCGCATCAACCTTCGCAATCGCGCGCCCTACCAGCGCATCGAGCGCTTGCCGGAGTTGCGAGTCGACGGTCGTGCCGATTTCACGCGGCGGCAGCGCCGCGCTCGTCGACCGAGCGACCTTCGCGTGCGGGAACGGGACGGGCACGAGCCGGTTCGCATCGGGCGCGCCGGGTGGTGGTTTCACTTATGCGGCAAAGCCAACTGCGCATTGAAGGCGATGCAATGCAGGACAGGGCGAATATGCGAAAAATCGTATTATTAGTCGCGGCTATTACTTTTCCAATCATCTCCATAGCCGCGCCGGATACCTGGGTTCAGAGTGAGCGCGAACTGCGCGGCGAATGCTCGAACGGAGTGATTGGCGTCTCCTCATTGGGCGGAGGTGCTATAGGCAATGCACTTGAGATGCAGCGTCTGGCCTGTGTTGCAGAACTCAACAACAGACGCGCCGCGCAACTACGCGACGCGGTGTCTGACTTACCGTTGAAATAGCGGGCCATGTCCCCATCGCGACGCGACGGCACGAGCCATGCCGGCACGATACCGTAGCCCGCCGCCCGTGCCGTCGCGTCGCGAGAAGAGGGCGGCGACGCCCACATGAAAAAAGGCCGGTCCAACATGAACTGACCCCGCAAAGTTGGACAGTTAAAGGCTAGGCGCCCAAGGGCTGAGTCCTGTATTGCACGGGACTCAGCC